>JBGSKR010000451.1:0-7893 GCA_041741135.1 Mariniblastus sp. | reverse complement strand
GTTTGGCCAGCTTCAAGCGATCGGATTCGCTGCGATAGAACATGCGAGTAATAAATGTCGCATCGATCACCGGCAACGATTGAGATTCTGCTTCATCAACCGATTCCGTTCGGACGGCCATTTTTAGTTGACTGAAGAAGTGCAGAATTTTCGGCACTGTGACTTGCAGTCGATCCAGCAGTAACGCGATCGCATTGTCGGTCAGCGTTAAATGATGGCACTGAGCGAGATCCAGCAAAATCGTCTTGAGCGCATCGCGACCTGGAGCATGAACGGGCAAACAAAGTCCACCACTCATTCGCGAGATCAGTTGTGGTGATAGTCCATCGCAACGAACGGGATCGCGATCCAAAGTAAATATCAGCGGACGATTTCTCAGTGCTCGTTGGTCAATCAAATACAGCAATTCATTTTGAGTCGCCGATTTATCCACGATTTGCTGGACATCATCGATCACCAGCCCACTACATCGCAGCATCCGGCGACGAAAATCAGCCACAGAGTCCGACGCGATCGCGGCGCGAAAACGGCGATCAAAATCAATTGCCGACAGGACAACGGGTTTATCGTTAAGACGGGACTGAGAACGACTCTTGGTGGAGGAAGGATTCTGAGCAGGAGAATCCGCTGCCGAAACATTTGAAGACGGGTTCGGTTCGAGACTAAGCTTTTGGTCGCAAATCTCAGAAATCAGAGCTAGTGCAAGAGAGGTCTTACCTGTGCCACTAGCTCCAAATAAAACCAGTGGCCACAAATGTCTACTAGAGTCATCGCTCAATTGCTGACACAGACGAAACGAATGCTCGTCAGAGAAGATTCTCAAAATCTGATTTTTGTGATCGCCCACAAATCGCGCAAGCCCACTCGGCCGCTCGTTTAACTCTGCCAAGTCACCAGAAAAATTGGTGCTCCAGAGATAACGAAACGGGATCGAAAAAGTCGTATCGGAGACGGGAATCGGCATACCGAAAAAATTCAGATGACAGCTAAAAGGCGAATAGAAAACGGATACAGAATGCAGAAAAAATCGGTGTGAAAACAATCAGCTTGCTGGTTCAAATCGAACCGCAAATTGTACCCGATTTATCCGCTCAGCGGGAGTCGTTAAACTCGCTAATTACCGACTTTCGACCTGACGTAAGTTATTGATAATCTTAGTGATACGTCGCGCCGCTTCGTCAATCTCCGCCCGCGTATTGGAAACGCCCAAACTAATCCGAATCGCCGACGAAATCAGTCGTTTTGACAAACCCATCGCAACCAGCACAGACGATGGCTCGGACGATCCGCTGGCACACGCTGAGCCGGTAGAAATTGCCAGACCCTCAATGTCAGCCGCCAACAAAAACGCTTGCCGATCAAGTCCCGGAAATGCAATGTTGATCGTGTTCGGAATCCGCTCCGCTTCTCGACCATCACGCTCATCGCAACCCATCACGACCGCTTCGGGAACCGCCGCCAGCAAACTCCGCTGAAGAGAATCTCGAAGTTCGCGTACGGCTTTCATAGGTTCCAAATTCCCGACAAACCGCTCGATCGCGTGACTCATCCCAGCCACCAAGGCTACGTCCTCGGTGCCCGGACGCCAGCTCATCTGTTGAAAGCCACCAAAAAGTTGCGGCTGGATCGGCACTCCATGACGCAAAATCAAACCACCGATTCCACGCGGACCACAAAACTTATGAGCCGTGAACGTCATCGCATCGACTCCCAATTCACGAAAGTGAACGGGGATCTTGCCAACTCCCTGCACGGCGTCGGTGTGAAACAAAACGCCGCGCTCGCGACACAGTTTCGCCGCCGCTGCGACCGGCTGAATCACGCCAGTTTCATTATTTGCCAACATGAGACTGACTAGCGTCGTTGGGCGTTCATCGAGCAAACGCTCAAGTTCATCCAAGCGGCAGACACCTTGCGAATCGACGGGGATTTTTCGAACGGGAAATCGCTGGCGCGAGAGCTGCTCCGCCGCACCCAGCACCGACGGATGTTCGATCGATGAAATCAGCACTTGTTGGCGGTCGGCAATTACGGTGTCCGATAATGACGATGATTGATCATGATCGACGACCGCGCCAGCGGTTGCCAACGCCAATCCGATCACCGCGAGGTTGTTGCTTTCCGTTCCACCGCTGGTAAAAATCAGCGAATCGGTTGCCATTCCCTTCACCGAGGCGCCCAGTCGATCCGCGATGGCATAACGAAATCGCTCGAGCGCTTGCCGAGCCAACTGTCCCGGTCGATGTTGGCTGGCGGGATTTAGATATCCGAACGCGTAGGCTTCTCGAATCACATCAGCCACCGAGGGATCGATCGGCGTGGTCGAGTTATGGTCGAGGTAGATCGTCATCGGGTTCGTTCAGATTCAGATTAGCCACCAACCGATTAAATTCGGTCACTTGATCGGACTCCATCGCCATCGCGGCCCGCATCAGATCAGGAATTCCTAAATAGCAATTCTTGCGGGCTAAATCGGCCACCATCGGCCACAAAACTTTCGCGACTTGTGGGTGATCGTCGTTCCACTGATCCCAATATGATCCACCACTACTCGACTCTAAGTCGAGGTATCCCGTCAATAGTCGCGAGTCGTAATCAATCGGCACAGCCTTGGAGGGAAAAGAGTCCGAAAAATCGTCGCATAAATGCCAAACTTTAGGGTCGTTTGTGGCGGGAACGATTAATCCGCTGGATATCAAGTTTCTTTCCAGAGGGCCAGTCAAATCCATATGACGTTTCTTCCGAAGCACCCAACCCAGCCCCGGCACGCGATTGTAGGTAAATGAACGACGCGAAAAATCGTCAGGCGAAAATTCTTCACCAGATCGGGAGCCACTTCCGATAAGAATCAACAGTCCGAAAGGAATGGCGAACACGAGGAAAATGAGTGTCGCCCAAAACCAACGCTTTTTGTAGAAACGAGACATGAGAGTTTAAGCTTTAGAATCTTGAATAAATGTCCACACAATGCAAAAAATACACTTGCCGATTTTGATAGCCGGATTCATAATCCCGCAACGAAACGCCGAATAAACAGAAAACGATGAATTGGCTCAATTCGAGAACATTTAACATGGCGTTCGTTGACATTGTAAACCAACTGCGATAAACCAAACACGACCTTTATTGTTGTCTGACCAAAACTTACCTATCGACCCGCAACCGCCGACTGCCGACTCGTTCCACACTCTCGACCGGGAAACCGAATCGACCGAAACGTGGGAAAGCGATCCAGGTTCCTGCCTGCGCCGACTAGAAGCGGTTCTGTTTCTCTCTCGTGAGCCGCTTTCTAGCCGAAGAATCAGCGAAATGGCTCATTTGGAAGACGGAACACAGGCGCGAACCATGATCGCAGAGCTTAACAGCCGCTATGATCGAGTCGGACGGGCATTTCAAATCAAACGCGTCGGCGGCGGTTACCAAATGTTGACTCGGCCACACTTCGCCGACTGGATTCGCCGATTAGACCATGTTCCTGGACCGTTGCGGCTGTCAGCTCCCGCCATGGAGACGCTGACCGTTGTCGCTTATCGCGGGCCAATCATGAAAGCAGACATCGAGGCGATCCGCGGTGTCAGCAGCGGCGAAATGCTGCGACAATTGCTCGACCAAAGATTGATCAGAATCGCCGGCCGCAGCGAAAAATTAGGACGACCCTTTCTGTACGCGACTACCAAAGAATTTCTAAATATTTTTGGCTTCAACAGTGTTCAAGACCTTCCCCGAGCGGCACAATTATGTGGAACAGGATTGCCCGATTGGGTAGCCATTGACAACGAAGCTGAACCGAGTAAAAACGACCACCTACGCCGAACCCTTTGAAGAGAGAATTAAGGAGACCAAACAGTGAGCTTGCTAACTGGCCCATCCGTTTTTGATTTTGAATTAAACGACCCAATCAGCCTGTCCGATGATTCGCTGAATCTCAATTTTGATTTCGAGATGCCGATCTCCCCTGCGCTGCCCGTCAAGCCGATCGTCGCCTTCGATGAAGACGATGACGACTTCGAAGATGAAGAAGACGATGACGTCGAAGATGACGATGACGAGTACGACGACGAATACGACGATGACGACGACGTCGATGAAGTCGAAGACATCGATGTCGATGATGTCGATGAAGACCTCGAAGTCGAGGACGAAGATGATTTCGTCGCCGACGATGAAGAAGAGGAGGAAGTCATTGACGATGAAGACGAAGAGGACGACGAAGATGATCTCGAAGACGACGACTGGGAAGAAGTCGATGACGATGATTTAGACGACGACGATGACCTCGATGATGATGACGATCTCGAAGACGACGATTGGGAAGAAGACGACGATGACTGGGATTAAGTTTTCCCATCAACGAAAGCCACCATGATCAAATCACCAACCGAACCCGAACAGCGTGTGCTGCTGCATTCCGTTCCTTGGGAAACCTTCGAATCGCTCGCTGAATGTTCGGATCGCGCCGGTCGTTTGATGACTTATGACGAGGGAGATTTGGAAATCATGGTTCCTTCTCGCGCTCACGAGTCCGACA
The DNA here is from genome assembly GCA_041741135.1 of Mariniblastus sp. Lineage (GTDB taxonomy): Bacteria > Planctomycetota > Planctomycetia > Pirellulales > Pirellulaceae > Mariniblastus. Next base: position 3,365 of record JBGSKR010000451.1, on the reverse strand, counting down.
AATCAATCATTGGCCGATTGGTGGAAATGTACAGCCTGCATCATGGCATCGATATCGCAAGCTCAGCATCCACGACTTTCAAGCGAAAAGACCTCAAACGGGGATTCGAAGCCGACGAGTCCTACTATATCCGCAACGAATTGGCCGTTCGAACTCGTCGAGAAATCGATCTTCGAATTGATCCCCCGCCGGATTTAGTCATCGAAGTCGAAATGTCGAAATCCTCGATTAACAAACTTGCGATCTACGCTGAGATGGGAGTGCCAGAAGTTTGGCGATTCAATGGCGAAACGTTCTGGTTGGGAAAACTTGTCGATGGCGAGTATCAAACGATTTCCGAAAGCATCGAGCTACCCGGCTTTCCCGTTCCACTTGCACTAGAAACTTTGCTCGCCGTCGGCTCGGTCAGCGAAACGGAACTCATTCGCCGCTTTGTGAAAAAGCTGACACCGGCAGGATAAAGTTACGTTCTAGCAAGCGAGGTAGCTAAGTGATTGATCCTCATTTTTTCTTCGAAGGAAAACTCTCCCGAGAAGAATCATCTTCCGCTTTCTTGGCGACTTTGCTCGAACAATCGCCAAACTTTCGAAATTATTTTTTTCGTTTAATTAATCAGCCGAAACTTTCGGCAAATAGCCATCTCATTGAAGTCGAAAAGAACGAAGTTGATGTTGTTCTGACTTTCCCTATCGCGAAAGTAACTATTCTCGTCGAGGTCAAAATTGCCAGTTCATCGAAGCAGGATGGACAGTTGGCGGCATACTACGAACGAGCGAAAAACGATTCACCCGAACAGCGTTTTATCTGTGTTTATGTTGCTCCGACAGCGACGCTGGGATTTTCTGAAATCCGACAACTGGAATTGAGGGAACAAGACTCTTGTTTTGCTCTGGCATGGGATCAGCTCGCCGCTGGAGCGCAAGAGGTACATGATTTAGAAGATACGTTCGCGATCAATGGCTTCAAGAAGGTTCTGGAAATCGTCGAAAAGAGACGAAACGCCTATTTTGAACGAACCGAAGATCGTGCTTTTGTGTATGATCTTGTTGATGTCGCTGCCGCGATCGTTCAAAAAACTGAACTACCATGTTCAGTAAAGACTTGGAAAGACAAACGGATTGTCGAACTATATTCGATTCAGACATCAATTACCGTTAGTGTCACAATTCGTTTCGAACCCGATAAGGATGGATTTTTCGAGCTACCTCGAATCGAAGGTGATCCTGTTGTTAATATCTCGGCCGGTTTTCGCCCCGCTCGAAAATATGCGAGACAGCCCAAGACTAATGAGTGGTGGCAGTCTGTTAGCAAAACTGGCGAATGGAAAATAGCGGAATTCGATTTCCATTTATCCTCCAATGGCTTTCTGACGTTCGAAGAGAAATTTTTCGGGGACGCTGACAGAATCGCCCAAAGAATGGCAGAATTGTTCTTGGTTTTAGTAAAAGAATTATCGGTGCAGCTTCCGATAGAGAGTTGCTAATCAACACATCGGACTTCTGAAGTCGTGGCACTTTTTGTTAACGTGAATGACTAAACCAGAATTCTTCCCGAATTCTATCCACCCTCAATCTCCGCAACAAACTCCGTTTTTCTTCGATCGCCAACCATACCGCCCGCGAATTCGATGTCGCCAATTCGCTCGATCACGCGATACTTGCGGCGATAGTCGTGATCGATGAAATCCACAAAGCGAATTTCAAAATCCATCTGATCGCTCATTCGCTCGCGGAGCAAGTTTAACGTCTCCACGGTGACCGCCTCGCGCGCCGAATCGTCGTTCAAGATGAATTGGATCTCCAATTCCTGTCCGCCGCGCTCGTAGACTTTGATCTCGATCACCGCATTGTTCACGCGAGAGTTTAGATCGTTGACCAGCGAATTGAAAAACGACGGATAAAATCGCTCGCCGCGATCGGACATGATGAAGTTCGAATCCTTGCCTTCGATTTTTGTAATCACATATTTTTCCTTGCCATCCGCATCGGTGCGAAACTCCACATCGGCGATGTCTTTCATCTTGTAGCGGATGAACGGAAAATCGGTCAGTTTCAGCCGCGTGATCACCATCTCCGGCTGGCCAGCGTCGTTGGGTTCGGTTTCTACGTACGCGACCTCGGAAAAAATTTCCAGTCCACCGCCCGACGTTTCGTGAGCCAATTCGCCCAACTCGACCGAACCATAGGAGTCCTCGATCTTGCTGTTCGGAAAAACGGACTGAATGTTCTTCCGCTGGCAAGCAAAAAACGTTTCGCCACTGACGTTAATCAACGGCGGCTGATGTTTTAGCGTGAGTCCAAACTTGCGAATCGTGGTCGCGATCATGTTCATCGGTGATGGAAAAACCAACAACAACTTCGGTCGGTACTGATTAAGGTCATCGACCAAATCCCGCACCGTTTGTTCATCGATTTTATCAAACAAGTGATAGCGGAACCCCAACCATTTACTGTACGGATTAAACTTCACCATGTCGTCAATGTTGTAGGTGTTTTGCGGATAGAAAATCAGCATCCGCTCGCCCGGTCGCCAGCCCATTCGATACCAGCACTTGAAGAACGTAAACAGCATCGAAAACATGTGGTGCTTGGTCATCGTCACTACCAGCGGCAACGAACTCGAACCGCCCGTCGCCATCGGCATCAAATAATCGCCATCCCGCAATCGCCGAATTGACTCCAGCGGTCGCCCCTGGACTTGTAGCTCTCGTGCCGCCGGATCAACATCGCACCACGGCTGAGCCATCACGGTCTGACCGGCTTCCGCATAATCCTGTTTCGTCAGCGCCGGAAGTCTCGCGTATTCAACCAAAAACTGTTCGTCATTTAGCGAATGGGTCGCCGCCAAAAACTCGGAAAACTTGCCGCGAAAAAACGGGTTGTGGGCGTCGGCAGATCGAAGCAAGTTTGTCAAATCAGCGCGTATTGAACTCTTCACGTTCTTGAACTGATCAGCAACCACGATCTCGCGATACAGTTTTCGCACGCCAATAAAACGAAACAACCATTGGTAACAGGTTTTCAGCATAGCAAGTCGATCGCAAAGCAAAGAGTCAAAGTTGAGTAGGGTAGTTTTCAACCAACAAATTACGACAATTAGGACTCAGTGTCGAGCGTGGCATGGCGAGCCTGCGGCTGATGTTATCAGCAGTCGGGCGCTAGCCCTCGGTTCCGCCGATCTTTCACGAACTTCGAAATATCTTTCACGAACTTTAAAAACAACTTCGATCTGACCTCGAATAATCAATCACAAAAATTCAATGTTATCTATCGAAACCAATCCCGAATCCGGCCCGCGACTAAGAATGATTTTTGAGAAATCCGGCGACCGCTGGGCGCATCAAGTTCTTTGGATCAGCAACGATA
>JBGSKR010000450.1:0-5271 GCA_041741135.1 Mariniblastus sp. | reverse complement strand
ATCAGCCTCGCATAACCGCGACTAAGGATCACGACCCTCTGCTGAGACTGCTGAAAATAGTTGGCGAGCCAAATCACTAGCGGAGTCTTGCCCGTCCCGCCCGTGGTCAGATTGCCGACCGAAACGACCGGCACTTTCGCGCGATAAATTCGTTCTGAGTAGGGCAGGGCGGTGGCGCGATCAAATCGCCAGTTTCGAACCGCGACTGCCAGCCGATACAGCGGCGTAAGACTCGACAACAGCAATCGAATCGCTGCGGCGAGAAGGCCTGTGCGGCGGCCACTGATCGTTTCAAGCAAGTCCTGTTGTTGGAACATGGCAATAGTATGCCAGACCTTGGCGATCGATACGAGTCGAGATTTGACATTGAGCCATCTCCCGGATTCCAGTACTCTTGCCCGCCTTCCAAGGAAACAGGTTCGAAATCAAGGACGATTCGATGAGCCAAACACCAAAATTTTGTGGTGCGGTTATTTTTAGTTTGACAATTGCCTCGGTAATGAGTGCTGCGTCAATCGCTCAATCGCTTCAGCCTCAATTTCAATTCCCCGATCGATCGATGTCAACCAGCGGACAACAGAACACCGACGAAATGCAGGCCCCACAAGCCAAATCAGCGAGCGCGATCGGCTTGAGCAAATTTGGAACTGATCTTATCGGCAGCGATGCCATCGAACAGGCCCCCTATAAACTAAGTGGTCGGTTTCATCTGCAAGCCGGTACCACGCAAGGCTACCTCGTTCTCGAATGCCAATTGCAGCCAGGAAATTACATCTATTCGTTGACTCAAACAGAACCAATCAAACCCACGCAGATTCGCGTGACTCCTTCGGAACAGTATGCGATCAAGGGAGCTTTCAATCCAGATCAGCCACCGAAGATCATCGAAAGTGACCCCGTGTTCGAGCAGCGAGTCGAAAAACACAGCGGTACCGTTCGGTTCTTTGTGACGTTCGCAATCGCTCCGGGGACTGACATAAATCAGCTTAAACCGGAGTTGCTAATCGACGGCCAAATCTGCTCGGATGAAGGTTTCTGCATTCCGATCAATGCTCAAAAGGTTTCTGCGGAGTTTGCAGGGTACTTTGAGCGGACTAGTCAAAGGGAATAGCAAGCACACAGGCTGGAAGTGGGCTGACGAAAATAGAACCATCAATCAAGATCACCGACTCGGAACTGGTTGAATGTTTGTGCGTCCCGTAGGGTCAAAATATTGGTAGCTATTATCGCTCCCTTAAAGGTCCGTCCCGTAGGGACGCAATCTGGTTTTGAACGGTAAAAACCGTGTCGATATGTCGTCCCTACGGGGCGAGGGTTGATTTTGGGGGTTCTGATTTCTACCGATATTTGATCCCTACGGGATGCTTCGAAAAGCTTCGCTGCCTCGTAACAGTCTGTCGATTGAAACCTTGCCCCAGTTGCCCATCTTTCTGCATTTTCATCAGCCCAGGCTGGAAGCCTATGACACTTTCAGCTTGTCAGTCGTCTCGCCAGCGCTTCCGCAGGAATTGGCAACACTTCCGTGGTTGCGACCAAATCGGTTCGCAAGATATCGGGTTCACGTTTTCCGGACGGCATCGTAAATTTGACGATGAAAGCACCGACCTGCATGCCTTGAGCTTCGTAGATTGGCGGCCAGAAATCTTCCGCCCGCGTTGCAAGTGCTCTCGCCAGTAAACGCGTTGCGCGCCCGGAGAAACCGCCCAGCACCATCTCCAATCGGCCTTGCGATTCGCGATGAATGTAAAACACAAATGCGACTTCCTCTTTGGGATTTTCGCTTAAACAGCCGATCCATTTTCCAGCGGCGTCTTCGTAATAGATGCCCGGTTTCAGTTTGTTGTCTTTTTGGCTTAGTTTTAAACCAGCCGCACAAGACGCCGGATGCGGATCGTTGTCGCGATAGCGAATGAAGAACGGCAACGAACGGGCTGACGATTCTTCGATTTCGTCTTCGGTGACAAAAGGCTCGCAATTGAAAGCCCGAGCCAACACGATCTCGACGAGCGGATTGCTCTTGGTGCTGCCGATCCCGATCATGGCTTTGTCGCCGGTCGATTCAGAAAACTCGTTGTAGACCGATTTCGCGCGGCGCATCACCTCTGCCTCGGCGGCTTGACCGGGACTCCAAACCAACGACTGTTTCAAGTGCTCTGGTTGCGGCAGCGAATCCGAAGTCAGCATGGACATGTTGCCGTCTGATTTTCGCAGTTTCGCCGTTCCACCGAGCGTCGTGACGCCATTGAGAAGTTCGCCTAGTAGCACCGAGTCCGACGCCACCACGAAGGACACTTCAGGGTTTTCTTCCGTGCTGTCTCGACGAACGCCAACGCACATTTCGAGCCGTTTCCGACGCGCGAGCAACTCCCAGAAATTCTCAGGTTCTACGGCGAACAACGATCCCGGCAACTGATCGGCGGTCGCATGACCATGCTCGATGAGGAAATCGCACAACCGAGATAGTGCTTTAAGAGGAATGTATTTGACTTCGTTTTTGAGCAAGGCCGCGACTTGATGTCGGTCCAGGCCGGTGTATTCTACGATCGACTTAATGGTTCCGGGGCGTTTGCGCGGATCGGGAACGTGTCCCAAAAGTTCAGCGAGGCGAAAGCTATATTGCATGACGATGTCCTGTTTAAGATTTTTGACTGTTGGAAAGTGTACCGCATTAAAGCAAAAAACTTCACAACTAAAAAATTTAATTGCGGTAATTTCACTCCCTTTAATGCAAGAATAGAGACAACAATGAAGAATTCAACCCCACAGCGGGCAAACGACCTTAATTTTCTCGAAAATTTAAGGGAAGCCGTCACAACCGAAAGGGCTGAAACGATTAAACGCTCAACATTGGGCACGGCTGAACTTTAATCTTTTTCTCACCGATCCACGATTTTTTAAAAAATTGACATGGCGACTTTCGACCGCGCCTGCTAATGTTCGCACCGCAATCTAACTATCCCAGGCGACCGACGGCACGGTTTGCCACTTAGGCGAGAACGATCTCGCCAGCAGAATTTTCAACGGAGTGAATCATGAGCTTAAAGTCATTGCCCATTCTAGTTTCGCTAGTTTCGTTTTTGCTTTCATGGACGCTGACGATCTCAGCGGTTCAAGCCCAGCACTTACCGTTTGGCCGAAAAAAAGCATCCGATACCGATCAACTGCAATTGACTTCATCCGCTGGCCCATGGTTGATCATGTGCACGTCCTTCACGGGCGATGAAGGCTTACAACAAGCCCAACGGCTTGCGATTGAACTTCGTCAAGAACACAAACTGAACGCCTACATTTACACCCACGAATTCGATTTCCAAGATGAACTTTCTACCGGACTTGGCTTTGAAGTTTTCAAAACCGCCGAAGGTCGAGAAGCTGCTCGCCCCGTGCAAATGAAACCACTGACCCAAGCCCAGTTCACCGAAACTGCGGTCTTGGTTGGCGACTTCGAGAACGTTGACGACAAAAATGCTCAACAGACGTTGGAAAAGATCAAACATTTGCAACCAAAATCGCTTTCGAACTTCGATGTCCGCGAAGCCGTTGAAGGCGAAGTCCTCGCTGGCGAGAAACTTCGTGCTTGGCGTGGCTTTGTCAACATGATCAGCTCCGACCCCGAAGACCGCACCAAAGGCCCATTGCTCGCGGCATTCTTGCTGACCAACCCGACCCTTCCAGACGAATATTTCGCCGCGCGAAAAGTCGATCAGTTCGTGATTGATCTCAACAAGAAAAACGAATTCAGTCTGCTCAAAAACAGTGGGAACTACACCGTCAAAGTCGCCACGTTCTCCGGTGACACCACACTGGACGTCAATGAGATTCAGCGAATTGAAGAAAAAGAAGACTACTTGCGTCGCTCGCGCAAGGGCATCACCCAAAGCAAACTGGTCGACGCGGCCAAAAAAGCAACGGTACTGACACGCGAACTAAGAAGCAAAGGCATCAAAGCGTTCGAGTTCCACGACCGCCACGAGAGCTATGTTTGCGTTGGCGAATTTGAATGGTTGACGCGTACCGACGCCAGCGGTGTCAAAACGAATAACCCGGAAGTCGAATCCACAATTATGAAGTTTAAGGGCAAGCAGGCGAACGTGCCCGGCATGCCCAACGCCACCAAGGTACTCGCCGAGATAAATCCGAAACTGACCGCGGCCGGAATTACCTGCGACGCTCAGCCGCTGCCCGTGCTTGTGCCAAAGTCAACTGATGCCCACACCGCCAAACGTGGATTGGGGATTTTCCGTTAGTTGGAGCGAGGGCCGTCTGAGGACCGTAGGCGTCCCGCCTGCATGGCTGCCCTGGCAGGAGTCCACTCGGCAAATTCTTAGGATTTGTCCTGTTTTAACTTCCGCAAATTAAGCAAAGCGGAAGTGCGCCAGCACTCCGGTTTACCACATTCCGCACGGCTTGCGCCGTTACGATCAGGAAATTATTTCGCCCGTTAACAAAGTGTCCATGTCACCGCGAATCATCATTTCGCAATGTATTTCGGGCACTTTCTCGCTATCGCATTCCTGAAGAAAATTGCTTCGACGATAGAATTCGCATCCGCCAAAAACAACTCGTTCGGCGATTTTTCTACCGCAGGTCGACTTCGACGTCTGCAACCCAAGGACACACAACAAGCAATGGAAAAGTACTTGCCTTCAGGCGAATGGCACGGGTTTTACCTTGAGAGTCACCAACCTCGTCGCGGCTGGATGCATCTATATTTGCAATTTAGCGACGAAAAAATCTCCGGCGAAGGTACTGATTACGTCGGCCCGTGGAATGCGAGTGGTCAATACAATACTAGCACGGGCGTTTGCACCTGGGTCAAACAGTATCTCGGCAAGCATCAAGTCCACTATCAAGGCTTATGCGGCCCCAATGGAATCCAAGGTCAGTGGAAAATTGGTTATCTGGCGGGGGAATTCCATATTTGGCCCAGCCGCCACGGGCATCTCGATGAGATGTATCTACGTGAAGACCTCGCCCAAACCGCTCCTTCTGTGCAGCTGGGAACCGTTCCGACAACCGATTTTGCCAATCTGGCCTAATTCCCCTTTAACATCTTGCCGATTCTGCTAAAATCGTCGATTCGCTAAAACCCACAAAAACGCTAACTGAGATATTCCATGTCCCACAAGATGAAAACCCACAAGGGCACTAAAAAGCGATTTCGCTTGACAGCCACCGGCAAAGTCAAACATCGCCCTAGCGGAAAATCCCACCGTAACGTTCGCATGAGTGCCAAACGAACTCGCAACCTTCGCGGCAGTACGATGCTCG
>JBGSKR010000449.1:0-2886 GCA_041741135.1 Mariniblastus sp. | reverse complement strand
TAAAATGCACCCGAGTCGCGAAGCCGCGTTTACTTACAATGGTCAATCACCCCTCGCGACCGGGTGATTTCAGCCGTTATTTGGGCTAGCACTCGCGCTAAGAATGGAGACAAGACTTTCACTTCACAATCAGAAAAAATGGCGGCTCGTGCGGCACTATCGATTTTGAACAACACCGAAATTGGTTGCTCTTGCCTTTCATCTTCCCATCTTCAATCGTTGTTGACGCCAATGGAAGGATTCATTTCGCAACTCTTCCACGAACTCGGTCTATTCCCGAATGATAGCCTGGACGGAATCTTTGCTGAGATTGCTGACAAGCGGGGTGCCTCCGAAATCCGAATACTCGGGAACTGTATTTTCATCAATGATCAATGCCTTACCCCGATCGAGGTGCAGATTTCGGTTACTTGCGGCAAAGACGAAATTGAATGCTGCGAGTGTAAGCTCGGTGAAATGGGACCGAATGGCATGCTGCGGACGCCTTATGGGGGTATGATGCGACTGGTCGCCGGTCGTGAGAATGAAATTGAATGGTGCCATCATTTCGGGTACGATCATTCGGCAACAGCTGAATGCCAAATAACCAAGCGGTGAACCGCAGTCGCCGTTATCGCGTTTTTCGAAATCACAGTTTATTGGCGGCGACTCGGTTACCGCCGACGTTATCGGGACTGATCGCTGAGCCAGTCTTTGCCTTGTTCCGTTTTCAACCACGGATCCGGTAGGAGACTTCGCCCGCAATTTGCATCGAGCCTGCTCTCGATCAATCTGTAATGTGATCCGCCCGACAACTGTTCCACATCGTCGCGACCGCAGAGAATCACTTCGACCAAATTTCCGTCAACCACACCACTAAGATTCGCTAGCTTCATCAGCTCGACTCCGAACCCCGCACCATTGAAAACCTTACCGTTGCCGCCAAACTTCTCAACCGCTCTACGCATTGCAATATGCACGAGATCAAACATGAATCGCCCGATAACAATGCGATGCAGCCAAGTGCCGTTAGTTGCATCTAATCCTATGGTGAATCAACCAACGGCACTGGCTGATCGCTAGCGTTCTGCCACAGACAGTTTCCATGAAAACTACTCCGCTCATCGTACTTACGCTTACCTTGCTCGGGTGTTCCGAAAGTCAAACCTCCGTCGACGCCTTGCCGGAAACATTTGTCGCATCAGACATCAACTCTCAGGAGCCTCGATTTATTTTTGTCGCACTGGATGGTTTCGTCTGGAACAAGGAACATCAGATTTGGCACAACAAGTCAACTCGTACCAGTGTCACGTTTGCTCACGCGACAGGTACATCATTTCAGTCCGTTGTCGACGACTTTGTTCCGGATCGGATGCTCGCTTCCGGGATGGAACTGACGGACAAAGAAACGCGTGACATCGACGGGCGATCCACGCTGTTGGTCAAGGGAAACCGATTAAAGGCCAGATACCCACAGCAATTCTGTACAGTTGCATTCGGGACGACGACCGGTTGCGCACAAATTACTGCTATCTATCCGGCGGACGCGCCAGATCCAATGAAGAACCAAATCGAGACTTCGCTACTTGAGTCCAAGTATGAGGTTCCGAATTAGGCAGAACAAAGCGATGGACGCGGAGCCGCCGACCGCGCGTATACAAATGGATGATCGATCGCGGCGGCCCGGTCATCGCCGCCGTTATTTGGCTCAACAATCTGAATCATCTGGAGTTTGAACTTTCACAACTCAATCAGAAGAAGCTGCTGCTCGCATAGCAAGGAAAATATTGGCCGAGACTCGGGTCGCCCACTCCTGCCTTTCATCGCCACTACTTCAGTCTTTTTTGACATCGTTGGAGGGCTTTATTTCTCAACTTTTTCACGAGATCGGCATTCTTCCGAACGATAGCCTTGACGGAATCTTCGCTGAGATGGTTGATAAACGCGGTCGAACAGAGATGCACCTACTCGGGAATTGCATCTTCATCAATGATCAATGCTTGACTCCAATCGAGGTCTCGTTTTCTGTTGCTTCCGAGAGAGACGAAATTGACTGGTGCGAATGCAGACTCGGCGAGATGGGGCCGAAAGGTATGATAAGGACTCCATATGGTGGCAAAATCCGATTGGCTGTTGGCCGCGCAAATGACATAGAATGGTGCTATCATTTCGGGTACGATCATCGAGCAGACAGGAATGGCCAAATAACCAAGCCATGAACCCAAGTCGCCGATCGCGCGTCTACTTACATCAAAATCAACCTCGGCGACTGGGTTATGGCCGCCGTTATCCGACCTAAGGCATGCAAAATGAAAACATCAATACTGATAGTTGCCACTCTTTTTGGGGCCATCGTATTCTCCGCGGTGCACGCGCAGCAAGCCGCCAGCGAGTCGACTAAAGCTCCTGTTCGCTTTATGGTAACGCTTTCGGAGTATCAACTAGGCAGCAGCGTACCGGACAATGCATCCGAGGCTGATATCGTGGAGTCAATCCGCGAGAAGACTGTTCAGCCAACGGAGACCATTCGTCTATCGGTCATCAATGATGTTGAAGGCATGGTTCAATTCGGAAAACTCGCCACTGTTACAGTCGGCAAAACCGTGAATCGTGATGTGACGACGCGACAGTCGCAGAATGTGCAGGTTGGAACTATGCTGAAATTAACATTGAGTACCGAGAACGAAGCAATTTTGGCAAATATTGCCTTTGAGGCTTCCAGGTTCCAGGGTGAGGGCACCGATGACTCGCCTCCTGACATTGCCTCGACGACCATTAAGACAACTCAGTTGCTTGAGTTTGGGCGACCCTGTCTCATTGGATCATCGAGTAGTGGCAAGACATCTTACGTTTTCGTTACGGTAACTCGGCTCCCCTAGACGAAGGGGCGGATAACAAATAAAGGAT
>JBGSKR010000448.1:0-3238 GCA_041741135.1 Mariniblastus sp. | reverse complement strand
GGAAGGCTCAGTTTGGGACGGCGATCTCAAAGACTCAGTGTTTGCTCGCGGAACCAAAACCTGGTTGGATGTTGACATTGATAGTGACAATGACGGAATCATCCAAGGTTCAGCCTGGGAAGATGAACTTGAGAATAATTTTTACGGATTAGGCAAACTTGTTTTGCAATCTCACCAAGGGGCTAACCAAATTAATCCACTTACAAAAATTGAATTGAAACTGCCAACCGGACTCGACCCCAATGATGCTAATTTTTCAGTTCGATTTGATTTCAACCAATTTACCACGACTGCTGGAAGCATCGATTTGTGGTTAAGGCCCCCCGGTCTAGGATTCATGAACCAAACAGCTGACGGTCTCAGAGATGGTGGAGACAATATTAGGAACGGATTCGAATACACATTGAATGAATTGGAGTATGATCCCTTGACGGGGAAGATCACCGTTTTAATTCATTCGTATCGACAAGCTTCGACTCTGGCTGGGAACGTGGTCGAGGGGAAAGCCGCTATCGACACATTGGTTGAGTTGGACGCGATTGGAAAGCCACAAGCTGTTATAAAAGCTACTCTGAAAACACCCGTTGGTCAGGTTTCAGACGAGGTGAAATACATCGTAACCAACAAGCCATCGATTTTTTGGGCTATTCAGGAGGGTGATCTTGATGGTCACCAGAACTCCGATGCCGTTCGAGCAGCGTTTGCTTCTCAAGGCGTTTACGGATTTGACGACTTGCCGAACTATGCTCTCGAACTTTTAGATCGTGAAAAACTTAAGGTGCTTGGCTTTAACCCAATTGTCATCGATTCGCTAAACGGCGGCTCGGCAAGTCCGCCAGGTTTCAAAGCCGCGATTTATCGCGACTACGTGGCCGGTCCGAAGCATTACCTATTGACATTTGCCGGTACTGATTTTGAGACATTCGAAGACTGGGCAAACAATGCAGCCCAAGTGATTGCGGGTGGTTCGCCCCAATACGACAGGGCCATGTCCATAGCAGGCAGTGTTGCCAAACAGATGGCAAGCAACAGCGAAATCGAACAGGTCATTACAACTGGACATTCGCTCGGGGGTGGGCTGGCAAGTGCGGCTGCCGTGTGGGCTGGCATCAAGGGAATCACGTTCAATGCCGCCGGCCTTTCAAAGCAGACCATTCAAAACGAAGTTAATGACGTCGCAATTGCTCTTGGTGTTCCACCGGACAACGCGCCACTGGCTCGGTATGACAACGCTTTAACCCTGATTGATGCCTATCAGTTGCATTTAGACGTGCTTACACTTATTCAACGCGCATCGAATCACATTCCAAACGCCTTGGGGCGTGCTCACTTCCTGACTGGTCCATATGATAACGATCCAGAAGATGCCATTGCGATTTCTGCCGCGAATAGACTTCAGGAATTTATACGAGCGGCAGTCACGGTCAACCCAGATGGAACCTGGGGAATCGACTTTGAGGAGGGAGAAGACGTGCTATGGGAAACTCTGAAATCGTATTTGGGGGAGCTTCTCGTTGGAGATGCTGAATTGGAGACAATTAAGCAGGGTTATGAACAATTGGTTGATTCGCATTTCCAATATCTATTTGGATTGCTAGGTCCAAATTTAACGGGAGGCGATTAAAATGTTGCCGTTTTTCCGTTGCCGCTTACGAGGTTTTTCAATCCCAGTTTTTGTGTTTCTCTCGTTTGCTTGTTCTGGAGTTCCTGTAGAGGGCCAAGATGCGACGTTCGAAGTTGAAGACTGGCGGAAAGAACTACCTATTTCGCTTTCTCCTGAGACCGAACTGCAAGAACCGTTTCCTTCAACTTTCAGTTTCATCCCAGAACACTGGGAGCAAGACCATTGGCATAATTATTTTGCGAATGATAGACACGGTGTTGGTGGAACTGACTACCACGAGTGGCGACCATCTGATTTTTTTGATGATGCCAAACTGATCCAATTAGCTCAGGCGGTTACTGACAAAGACATTCCTAAAATGAATCAGTTGCTCTCTCAAGGAGTCGATGTCAATGCAGTTGGAAAACATCAGATGACGCCTCTTTTTTGGGCGTTTCGAGTCGATGATGACCCACGACCCTTTGGTTTTCTTCTCGAACATGGCGCTGACCCAAACTATGTTCACAAGTATCCGGAGAGCAAACGACTCATGCCGGTCTACGCAGAAGATGGATTTGCAATTACACATATGGTCGCGCAATCACGCTACAACCGCCATTTCACTACTGTATTTAAGTATGGTGGCGATCCCAATTTAATGTCGAAAACGGGTAATGATGCGCCCAGTTTTTGGTGGAGCGTGCACTTCAATCCTTCCGATGGCCCTGAGCGATTGATGCTGATATGTAGGAAAAGGACAAATTTAGATTATCGCCTTCCTCGAACCGGAGAAACGCTCTTGCTGAAATGCTATTCGATGGCAAACGACTATGCCTATGAAATGATGTTGGTGCTGCTAGACTGCGGGGCAGACCATCGACTGTTCTACAAAACGGGCCCTTACTATTATCAACTGATTCACTTTGTCGCGGCAATGGAATTCGCCAATCTTGAAACTAGAAAGAATAAACCTCCTCGATGGAAATTGCCTATTGATTATCCAAAGTTTCACTCGTTGAAAAAGTGGTTGGAGCAAAAGGGACCAAGTACTAAAGAGGCGATGGCCGAGGTTCGCCAATGGCGAGAGTGGCACGAGAACGGCCAAGACGACAAAATCAAAGACGACTACTTAAAACGACTCGAAGCCGCCGCCAAAGAATCGGGCCTTCCTGTTTCCAAGCTCGCTGCCGTCGTTCCCGATGAGAAGAAAACCGAACAGGAAAAGCCAAAACCAAAATAATCCGTCAATGGCAAGTTCGTTGATTGGTGTGGCGCGTTCCGTAGGTGAGCGTCAATGGTTTCTGGTCGCTTTTTGATTTGACTGCGTAGGTTGCCAAACGTAAGCTTTAGTTTGAGTTGTCTGGAACAAGTGTAGTCGTAAGAACCCAAGAGACTTTGACAATGGACCGAGAAGAACTTAATGAATGGATTCGGTTAGGGCCTGTTCGAATCACCATGAATAGCGGCGATACCGTTGACATCACCAATCGTGAACTGGTTACTGTCAGTTCAATGGCTGCTGTTGTACTCGTACGATGTGAGGACGGTAGGTATCGCCACCACGTTTGTCCACTCGTGACGATGAGTAAGGTCGAGCAACTCGAGCCAGCCTCCTAGCCCGCGAAAACGTGAGTG
>JBGSKR010000447.1:0-2558 GCA_041741135.1 Mariniblastus sp. | reverse complement strand
GCCGCGACCCGTCAAAACACTTACTCCCACTCGACGATGACTCGATTGCATTTCCCGGTGCCAGTTCGTAGAGGGAGTTGATGTATTCGGCGTTTCCAGCAGATGCATAACTAAATTTTGATGACATGTTCAGATCAGTGTCAGCAGCGGTTTCGCATGATCGCGAATCACGTGCAAACTCAGATCGCAGATTTCTAAAAATCCGCGTTCTCGAATTACGATAAAGGTATGGTCAAGCTTCATGATTCCGTCCGTGGATATCCCAGCACCACGAAATAGAACATCAACATACCGCTCGACACCACCGCCACCATGCCTTTGACCCACCACGGCAAAATCGATTCCGGGGTCGGTGAAACGAAACCTTCAATGACGGCCGCGAAGCAAAACAAGGCGACCGCGCACATTGCAATCGGCAGCGATTCGCGAGCCGTTTTGGTGAGCGACTCCAGTCGCCCTAGCCCGCCCGTCTTTAGCCAGCTCAATCCGATCTTCAGCCCTGCGCCTGCTGATAAAACAATCGCCGTCAATTCAAACGGCCCGTGCGCCGTCACGAAATTCTTAAAATGAACACCGGCGTCTCCTGTTTCCGGACGAAACATGTAACCGAAAATTGCGCCCAAGTAGACCGCGTTGTAGGTCAACGTCACCAAGCCCGGCAGCACAAATAACATCGTCACGAAACAATTGAGTCCAATCGAGGCATTGTTGAAAACATAAAAGCCCATCATGAAACTATTCATGCCCGCGCCCCGTTCGCCAAACTCGGCGTACATTTCCCTGACTTCATCCAACTGTTCTTGACCGACCACCGATTCAGCGAATCCTGGCCAGACCGACGTGTTATTGGCCAAATAAGCAGAAATCAAAAACAGCCCCCAAAACAACAGCGTCGCTAAATGCACGCAGGGATCTTTAAAGATCAGTTTCGGAGTGTCTTCAAAGATTGTTTTCGACCAGGTGCGCCATTGGAATTTCTGCGTCCGATAAAGTTGGTTGTGAGCTTTGGCCACCAACAAGTGCAAATACTCGACGGTGCTCGGCGGCAATTGCCAAGCTTCTGCGAGTGCAAGATCTGCGCACGCGGCACGATATAAACTGGCAAAACGGCTAACCATCTTCGGGTTGGTTTTCGATTTCTGGCTGCCAATGTCGTCGCATAGCCGCTCTAACTCTCGCCAAGAGGGTTGCCGTTTTGCAATTAGTTCGGAGGCTTTCAAGCGTGGTCTTTCTGCGATGAATCAAGTAAATTTTGATCTGTCATCTTCGGGCAAGGAGGTAGGATAATTCAAGTCCCCATGAATCCCAACGCTACCGGAAAACACTCAAATCACGTTCTTTCCGCTGATCGTTCAGATACTGAAACGCAGGCGGAGCGGACTTCAGTAATTTCACCAACTGTGAACTAGAAATTCCTAGTCGGCTTGCGGTGGTCACGACGTCGAATTCACAGGCCACCAAAAAATCCAATGCTTCCGCCAGAACTGCTGGGAAATCGGTATGCTGGTCGCTGACCGATATCTTTTGCCCTTTCAGGCGACTGAGCCACAACTCCGATGGAGATTGATCTGGCGAAACGGGAACGCGGACGGCGAGTGCCAGATTAACTCTCAGGCGTTCGATGGCGATCGCTCGATTTTCGTGCTGGCTACGACGCTCTCCAGCTTGTCCGATCACCGAAGTTGGGCGATGAGTAATCACGATCGCCGATTCGACTTTATTGCGATGCTGCCCTCCCGGTCCACCTCGCCGCGTTTTTTTGATGTCGCAGTCCAGCAGTAGTTTTTCGAGGGAAAGTGAAGCGGGGTGCATGTTCGCTGGTTTTCGTCGGAAGGAAAATGAGATTAGAATAATTGTCTTGTAGGTTGGACATTCTTGTCCGACCACTTTTCGCGTCGGACAGGAATGTCCAACATCCTTACTTTCCGAACATCCGCTCAAGTCATTTCCCATGGAACTGAAAAAAATTGGACCCTACGAAATTCTTGATGTCGTTGGACGAGGCGGAATGGGAACCGTTTATCGGGCTGTGCAATGTGATACGCTTGAGATTCATGCGGTCAAAGTCCTCGCGCCGAGGTTTGCCGACGAGGACCATTTTCGCGGCCGCTTTATCGCCGAGATTCAATCGCTGATAAAACTGGATCACCCGAATATTGTCCGTATTCTCAGCTACGGACAAGAAGAGGGCAATCTCTATTTCGCGATGGAATTAGTGGATGGAAAAAGTTTGTTCCAAATGCAGAAGGAGCGTTATCCGTTCGACTGGCGATGCATTCTGCAAATCAGTAAAGACATTGCGAGCGGCCTTCGTCATGCCCATGATCGTGGCATCATTCACCGCGACTTGAAGCCCGGCAATTTGTTAATGCCAATCAATTCGATGGACAATTGTGGTAACGTTAAGATTACTGACTTCGGAATCGCGAAACGATTTGGGACATCGCAAAATACGGGCGACCATGTGCTCGGGACGATGGATTTCATGAGCCCCGAGCAGGCGCGCGGGGAGCCGGTCACCGCTCGCAGCGATCTCTTCAGCCTCGGCTGCGTGATGT
>JBGSKR010000446.1:0-3461 GCA_041741135.1 Mariniblastus sp. | reverse complement strand
CGGTGATTACCCTCGTCGACGTTGATTGAGCTGGTTCGTGGGCATTGGCCGAATCGTTTCATCGTTCATCAGAAGAACGGTCAGCAAAACGAACGAGACCACGAAGACGACGAACGATTGGGTGACCAATCCGAACAGGGTAGAGACGCCACTGATCATCAAGAGGTAAACGGTGTTGAGTTTTTCGCGCGCGGCCATATTGATGTTCCTTGGGGGGGTGTTTTCTATTGTTTAGTTTCCAGAGTTCATGCTGCTCTTTATTGCCTTCAGGTTTTTGGCCAGGCGTTGCAAGCAGAGCGGTAGGGGCAGGTGGTGCAATTGAATGCGGATGGGTTGGGGTAGAAAACTCCGGCGTCCATCGCTTCCAAAGTTGCGGCTGCCAAATGCTTCGTGCGTGAGACGCGGCGTGCGTCTGGTTGGACTTCGAACCGTTCGATGACGGTCGTCTTCGCCTTGGTGATGACCACGAATTCGAAGTGAATGTCGTGAGTCGGTAGCCAGTCCTTCGCTAACTCTCCGTACAGTCGCAGTTGATCACCATTGGATTCGGCACTGGTTCGACTCCATTTGCTCCGAGATGTTTTGTAATCCCGAATGACCAGCCGGTTCTCACTTGTGAATGCCAAGTCCACGATGCCCAGGAAATCAGGACGGTCGTCAAGTAAACGAGAACGAACCGACTCTTCGATGCCGATCACGACGCCAGGGACATCGGCGAGTTCGCTTTCGCAGAACGCGGCCAACATTCGGTTCGCCAGTTCGTGGATCGACTCGATGCTCTCATGTTTCCCGAACCGGACGTCGGGTGAATCTTCTGTTTGATCGTGCCATTGCTCCCAGAACGCGGTCAACAGATCGTCGGCAGACAAACGCTCACGGCCCTCCAGTTGATGACGGTGGTGGGTTTCAATCGCATGGTGGATCGAACTGCCCAGCACCAAAGCCGAAGCGGTGAACTCGGGTTCACGTTCGTCGAGATAACGAAACTGGAACTTGAGAGGGCACTGGCGAAAGGTCGAAAGCTGCGACCAACTGATGTAATCGCGACCGGTCCTGGGTTCGGAGATGGGGGCGGAAGGGGATCGACCGTTGGCTGTTTGGGCCCGACCAATCACGGGGACACCGTGTGACCGGACGCCGCGTTGTTGCCAGTGCCTTTCAACTGATCAATCAGCGCC
Source organism: Mariniblastus sp. (assembly GCA_041741135.1). GTDB lineage: Bacteria > Planctomycetota > Planctomycetia > Pirellulales > Pirellulaceae > Mariniblastus. The sequence goes on along the minus strand of JBGSKR010000446.1, from coordinate 2,283 downwards.
GAAGCGTCACGGATGGATAGGCTGTCGGGCTGGTGGACTCCGAACTGATTAAACAGCAACGTCGGCAGATCGACTCCGCTGCGTTTGGAGATCGCATAGATTGCTCGCACCTGGCTGGCTGTGGCACTGCGGGTGTTGTTGCCACCGGACGCAACATTTGACTGCGGAGGAGTTGGAGCAACTCCCGCTACGTAATTGCCGTTACTGTTGTTCCCGTTGTTACCGCCGGTATGAGCGGTGTTGTACTGCTCGACTCGATTGGCGGGCGAGTGGTGTTGGCCGCCAATTGAATTGTGCGATGGATTGGAAGGGGAACGGTTCGCTTCGATTTCGCCCTCGACGGCTTCGCGACAGGCGATGTAGGCTCGACGGACAGCATCCTGAAATTGATGTGTGGAGCCATTGTCGAAGCCACCATCGAGTTCGAATTCGATGTTGCAGGTCGCGCCAAGCGATCCAAAATCGGGTTGCCCAATTTTCTTGGCAAGTCCAACGTTGACTTTGAGTGACATGGGATTTTCCTTCTGTTTGAGTGGGGGGATGAATGTTTCTGGTTTGGTTCAAAGCGTGTTTCCTTGTGAAAGGTTGTGATTGGTTACACAGGCTCCAGTTCTCGCAGCGAGGCCAGCGTGGAACGAACCAGCCGGTTTTGTTTCTTCTGCTTCTTCAGCAGCGAGATCAGGCTGCGAACGTCGGACAATGAAACGGTCAGTGAATCACGGACTCGTTCCGCTTGTTCGATCACATTCTCTTGAGCTTGCTCGGAAGTGTTACCTTCGCTAGCGGACGAACTGACACGGCCGTTGCCGCTGTGACTGGATGTCGTCATGGATGTCTCCTGGGGTTGGGGTGAAAGGTTGTTGGATGAAAGCGGGCACGTTGCCGCCTCCGTTTGTGAGACTTCTGGAATTTCTGGGGATATTGGGGATCGTTCGGTGGCGGGTGCCGAATTCGATGGGTTCGATGCGTTCGCTGAAGTGGCACCGGCACCGAGCGTCATCCAGAGATAGAGGCGGTTGCCATCACGACAACTGACGCGACTGTCCTGCAACGAAGATTCGATTTCGCGGAAGCCCATCTCGCTGGCTCGTTGCAGATATTTGCGATTCGTCTCGAAGCAACTGGCGATACCGCGTGACACCGAACTGCCCAATCGCAACTCGGTCACACGTTGTTCGTCTTCGCCTCGGGCACGAATGATGACTTGGCCGTTCATATCCACCGTCACGGGTGAGTAGGCTTCTTTGGCGGCGGGCAAGTCGCCCAAACCATTTCGCAAACGCTCGGAGTCTTCCTCGGTAAGTATGAGAGTCGTGCATTCGTGGCCCGTGCGCTGGATCAATGGTTCGATCTTGGGAAAGCGACTAATCGGATCGACGGGAAGGTGAACCGTCCAGTCACCCGTTTGGAGTGAAAGCCAGGCACGACTGTCGTCAACTCCGACACGAACTTGCTGGGTTGATTCAAATTCCTTGGCATCGACAAATCGGTTGCTCCGTACCAGCAGCGCTTCATTAAATGGGAAATCGAAACCGGTCTGGGTGAACAACTGGTGGCCGTCGGTACCAGTGACTCGGCCTGATGCTCCATCGAGCTGAATCAATTCGAGCGCATACCGACTGGACTCCTTGGTCGTTGAGGCCATCGCCTGTTGAATCGCAGTGAGCAGTTCACCTGGGTTGCCTGTCCATGACGGTGGCGGCAGCGGGAACTGGTAGTCGTTCAACTCGGATTTCACGGCTTGGACGACCGATTCACCTGCTGACTGGTATCGAACTTCAACAGCGTCGATGTGGGACGCTCGTTCGAAATCGAATTGGATGCTCTTCGTGGATGCTTTGCACAACTCGCGCAGTAGTCCGAATGAGATGGTGAACGATTTCTCGATGCGCAATTCCGTTTCGGTTTGAAATCGCATAGCTGCTTGATCGTTGCCGGTACGAATCGTCAGCAGGCCGTTTGCGACTCGGAATTCGACCAGCGGCCCAGTGTCGCGTGGACGGATGCCGAGTCCGCGTGTGAACAGTAGCCGTATTCGATTTAACATGTTGCTTGGCAGAAAAAGCATGGTGACCTCCTTCGGTTAGTGGATGAATAAAGATTGAATAGAGGGACACGCCCGCAGCTTGCGATTGAGCGTGGCGGCGGGCAGTGAGAAGCCCAGGCGGCTGATGGTGCCGGGGAATGAAGTCTTCGCCAGTCAGTCAGGTCGGCAAATGACAGCGGAGCGTCCGCCGAGAGAGAATCGGAATGAAGTGCGCGGTTAAATCAGCGCAACTTCAG
>JBGSKR010000445.1:0-7476 GCA_041741135.1 Mariniblastus sp. | reverse complement strand
AAGTTGTTCAAATGGGCGCGGTTCGGATTCGCCTGCGGCATCGATCGGAATCGTCGCCGACTCGACCGGCAGCACGGCATAACCGGACGTATCAAGAAAATCGAGATCAAGTTTCACTGGCGGCAATCGATCGACTTCGGGGCCCCGAGTTCTCAACAACAGATAAGCATACGGAGTCGTTCGCCATCCTTCTTCTTTGGTCGGAAGTGATTTCACATCGGGGTCTTCAAATGTCACCGACAAAACTTCGAATTGCTCATCGTAAAGCGCTCGCACGGACTCTTCAAATTTGTCGCGATAATCTTCAGTGGGACGACCGTAGTTGTAAGAAAAATAACTGTTGCTGTTCTGATTTTGCAAGTAGCGTCCAAAACCGCCCGACTCACGTTCGATTTCTTCGGTATGCATGAGCGCCACAAATACGCCAAACGGCTTACCATTTCCAACCCGATCCGAACCGTCGATTTCTGTTTCCAGTCGAATTTCGGTAACGAGGTCCTTGTAGTAATCGTGCACTTGCTTGGCTTCCGCCGCTTGCTCGTTGTTTCCAACGATCTCAAATCCTTTGTCCAGATACTTGAACTTGAGCGCCGGTTTGACTGAGCTCATACGATTGAACAACAAATTTGCAAAACGGTTGGAATGCCATTCTCTCGGCGCGGGTGGCATCGATTCGATCGATTCACGAATCAACGCCATTTGCTGGGGTGCTGCTTGATGCTTCTCCGTCAGCAAACTCAAATCGCAGGCTCCTAGACTTGCGTAAAACCATTGCTCAAATGGCAACGTGGTGTACTCGTGCTCTTCAAGTTTTTCCAATCCACTGATGTATGTCTGTGAGGCGATTTGAAACTTTCTCAACGCTTGCTGACGACGTTCCGAAAAACCGGAACTGTTTGCTAGATCAGCGCGATAGTTGTTTTCATCGTGCTGGGGTGCAGCTTGGGTTAGTAACAACTTCCATTCGTCTGGATTCTTTTGCAACGCTTGATCAATAATGTTTACCGCCGTTTGATAGCCCTCAATGACTTCCGCCTCAAGCTCCGGAGCTTTGCGTTTCGTTTTCTTGTCGTTTTGAACTTTCGCATCACGCCACAGACTAGCCAAATTCGCTCGCATTCGATCAGTCAACGCAGCCACGGCGGCCGGTTTCATTTCGCTCAGCGGCCCAAACACGTTCTCGATTTCTTTGACTTGATAGACTTCCGCGTCGCTATGACAAGTCGTAAAGGCTGACACCAGCAGGTCTTCATCTAAGTCGCCGCCCGTCAGTTTTTGAAGTCGCGCGATGACGTCCGTTAGCTCTTTCAAATTGCGTTGCTGCTTTGAACGCGTCAGCGGAATGCTCTCGGCGCGGCTTTCGTAACCATACATGTACATGTAATAATTCGTGCGGCCTTCGTCGGCATTGGGATTGTGATTCCGCGTCCACACGGTCAGAAACTCATCGACGAGAGACTTGAGTTTCTCCGGATAACGTTTGCCCAGTTTTTCAATAAACGGCAGCGCCAAATCCTGCTTGCCAACCTTCAAATACAATTGTGCCTGCACCATGTCAAATTTCGGCTGTAATGTCTCGTCAACCATCGACAACCAATTGGTGTTGGGCAACAAATCCAAAATGTCCTTGCTGGAAATGGGTGTCAAATAGCCATCGAAACCACGTTGGTAGCCGTACATGCCATTGTCGTCGTGATAAAAAATATTTCCGTAGCGATCGCGACGCATCGAAGCACCCATTCCCGTCGATTCGTCGTCGCTATAGGTAATCTCGGCTTCTTGCAACCAAGTTTGAGCCAGCAAGTTGAGTTGCGGCTGCCACTTTCCAGCCACATCACCCGAGACCGACAACAAAGCATTGACCGCATCGTTTTGTAACTTCAATCGAGCCAATCGTAGTTTGGGCTCCGTGCCAAAATCTTTCAAAGCTTTCGAAGTGTCAGCTCCGATCGCCCCCAAAACTTCCATTCCGATAGCCGGTTCAGCGATGAAACTGTCATGCAACCATTTCTGTCCTAACGATTCGCTGACTTGAGGCGCCAACGTCACGGCGCGCGCGAGAGCTTGTTGCCGCTCTTTGGGATCAACGTCCGACGCCGCCAAGATCGCCTGAGTAACATGCCACGCCTGCTCGAGGTCGGCAGTTTTCTTGTCGCGTTCATGGATCGCCAAGTAATGACGCGAAAGCAAATTGAGTGCCTCGTGATCGTTTTCCTCTTTTGCCTTTTGTAGTTCGGGGAGAAACTCGCCGGCTTCGATAGGATGATTAGAAGTAAACAAAATCTTGGCAGTTTCGCGTTTAGTAAAAACAGGAGACTCTGACTGTAGCTCCGCCTTCAATCTCGCCAACAAATCTTCGAGTGAATTTCCGATCTTCAGAGTGTGGACAAAAGCCCCGCCAAACAAAGCGACTTGCTCCTCGCTAAGTTTTTCGGGCGCGATCGCCGCCAATTGAAAAAGATCGTCAAACGCCATCGCTTGCCTTTGCAATTGACGCGGATCGACATCTCGTCCGCTTTGACCAGCGCCTTGCAGTTCCCCATCCATTGCCCCGGTGCTTGCCATTAAGATTGCAGAAAATAAAGTCTGCCGATGCTTCTTCGGCAACTGTTCCATAAACGCCGCGACTCGATCCCAACGGCCCAACGTAAAATCTTCTTGAAGTTGTTTCGTGGCGATTTCAAAACGAACATCGCTGTACAGGAATGCTTCCGCAGGTGCGGGGGGCAAGTCCGCATTCGCATCGTCTTTTTCAACCTTCGCCGGTTTTGACCAAGTCTCCAAAATCTGCGATGGCAAACGATTGAAGGTCAGCGACGAAAGTCCTTCCAAACGTTGCTCGACTTCTTGAAGTCGAGGCGATTTTTCCTCTTCTGATTCGTTCGACAAATCATCATTCGATTCGTCTTCGAATGGGGAATGCGAGGCCGATCCCCGCACAATCATCATCCGCTTTCCAGACTGCCTTGCAAATGGATCGAAGTTCGGCAGCACGTTGACCTTGCCTTGACCAAGAACGGTTTCCAACAGGAAAACATTCCAAACAAACGAACCAGCGATTGCAACAAAAATCAAATTTCGATTCATCAGAATCTCACCAAAATGTCTTTAACAAAATACCGGAGTGGAACTCGCCAGAGTTCCTTTTCTCGTGAGAACAGTCTGACGATTTCCACTACAAAAAATAAACACAAATCTACTATCCGCCTTAACTACCGCCGTCATCCGGTGGAGCACCAGCGCTGGCACCGCGGGCGTCTTCCGGTTGTGGCTTTTTCTTGCCGGGTTTCTTGGTAGGACGACTACACTTCGAGCAACAACCTTTGCATTGACATGGAAGCGGCAGCCCTTGAAGTTCGCCTAAATCAAGCCGCGCAAGCTTTACCGCCGACTCGAGGTCTTTTTGATACGAAACCTTCATTTCATCATCATTAGAGGCACTCGCTTCATTGGCGAGCAATCGAAACAATTGCTGGGAAGCCGTAATCTCCGGCTCCCATTGGTCACGCGAAAGTCCTTCCAATCGCATCAACCAAGCAATGTAATACTGCGAGTTGGCTAACGCCGCCCGCGCTTCCGCCAGCAATTTGGGATCAGCATCCACTGGCGGTTCCGCTGCCAATTCATTCACCAGCGTCTTCAAGTCTTCATTCGCTTCGGGAAGCTGTTTGTTTTCAAGCTGACACTTTGCCCGCTCCAGTCTGACGCGGCGTTGGGTGGCAACACGGTCGTCCGGCAACAATTCAAGAGCCTGCTCGAACAACGGCTGAGCCTCCGCCCAGCTTTCCTGTTTCACCAGTGCTTCGGCTCGGTGCAGCAGCGCAGCCACCTGATCATTCTTCAGTTGCTGTTGGCCCGGCCCAAAATGGTAGGCCATCACCGCCACCGGAATTAAAATCCAAACAATGAGTAACACTACTCTCATGATCTTCTCCTTAAAGTTCACACAAATTTACTTACGATCACAGTCTATAGACTGCAAAATCGCGATGCGACCGAGTACAAGCCCGACGCGCCAGCGAGGATGCCGCAAGTCACGTTGATCGTCGCCTCGCTGGCGCGTCGGGCTTGTATTTAACCAAGTTCAAGACATGAGCGTCTTGCTCCAATTTCCGCAACCTCAATACGAGATTCTCATAGTGAAACTGTATCTACAACAATTTTATCGCACGCCCGGACGCCAGAACGTTCCCAAATAGTATAGCAGAATTGGCAAAGTTCCGATCAGAAACGCCCCAAACGAAATCGCCACCAAAGCGTATTCTCTCTGGCTCAAATCCTGCCATCGCCGATTCTTTACTTCTTGGGTGACTTTGGCAATCGCGGTCGATGAAACGTGTTGATTATTTGCGTTTTGAAATACACCGCCCAAACGCGTCGCGACTTGACGAAGTGCCGAAATATCCTGACGTGAATTCTTGCCCGCAATAAACTTTCCCGTCACCGGATCGCCAACCCCAATCACCAACACGTCCCGAACCGAAGTTGGCAATTTCGGCATTCCTTTCCCTGGCACCGTATCGCCGTCTGTAATCACCAACAGCACTGCCGAATCGGGCTCCCAAGGTTTCGCGATCTCAGTGACTTTCTCTAAACCTTTAAACAAATTTGTGTCTTTGCCAGTGAAGGCATAATGCATTGGCAAATCGTTGAGCGTATTGCGGACGACTTCTAAATCTTTCGTATCAATCACAACCGGAATAGCTTCGTTATAAAATGCAACCACCGAAACTTTGTATTGACGGATCGGAACCCGATCAAAAAAAGATTCGAGCACAACCCGCGCTCGCTGCATTCGACTTTGATCGCCCTCTGGCCCGGCATCGACCAATCGCATACTGGGCGAAACGTCCAACAGTAAAACAACATGCCGCTGCTGAGCCGCATCCGTTTGTTGTGAATTATGTGTTTTGGGTTCGATCATCAGTAACGTCGCAAACCCCCACGCCAACGCCGCGATAGCCAAGACTCGCAGGGGCGCAGCCAACACCACCCAACTCGCGGGACGACCAGAAGGGCCAAAAGCTAAATGAGCCAACCGCCGCACACGAATCGTATGAATTGCTTCCGTGGCAATGGCTATGATCAAAAACGCCGCGGCAATGAATAGAGGCATAGTTTCGTTCAAGTGATGCCCCCTCTCGCGGAAGGCGTGGTAGGTTGCACATTCCTATCCGACCAATCGAAAACGACTACCATGGCGTGTACCTCAACCCAAACCCACACAACGTCAGCAAGCCAAGCAGACTGACGCCAATCGCGGCGTAGGGCTTAAAGTGATCCAATTGTTCCGCGATCGATTGTTCGACCTGAGCTTTCTCCATTTGATCGATTCGTGCAAACACGTCGATAAGAGATTCCTCGTCGCCGGGATTGAACACCTCTCCTCCGGTAACACTTGTGATGTTGAGGATGTCTTCAGGCACTTCACCCTCCGCCACATGGATCGCATAAACCGTAATCTCTTCCGTCTTCAAACGATCTGCGATTTCAACGCCAGCCTCTCCCGAAATATCACCACTTTCTCCATCGGAAACCAGAATGATCATTCGATCTCCGACTTCTGCCTGCATCAACTCGCGACGACAGGCGAGTAACGCTGCACCAATTGATGTTCCGCCAAACCAGTGCGGCAGGACTTCGGGCCGCATAAAGGGCGGCGAACAACGAATCGCGGAACTGTCGGTCGTCAGCGGACACCAGTGCAGCACCGTGTTACCAAAAAACGTCAAACCGAACGCGTCACCCTCTCGGAAATCCAGGAACTGGTCGATCGCCCGCATCGAAGCATCATAGCGAGAACCTTCACCAAATTCGGCCGTCATGCTGCCGGAAACATCAACGCAAAACTGAATATTGGTCAACGCTCGTTTTTCTGTTGGCTTGCCCAACAGCAACGGCCCAGCCAGCAACCAGATCACAATTACCAAAATCAAAGGAGCCATCATCTCTGCCATTCCAATCATCAGTCGCGTTCCGAAACCATCGCCATGCACACTGTGGTCGACTGGGATCACAACCCCACGCGAGCGACGTTGCCAAATCCAGATGATCATCAACATTGGAATCAGCCAAAGCCATAATACCCAGGGGTAATTGAACCCATTGGGCAGCCATTGAATGTCGATGTTGGTCGATTGAGAAAGCATGCGTTTTCAGTTGAAAAGTTTCCAAGTTCATAGTTCAAAAAAAGGTAGCCGTTCACGGCTATCAAGAAACGTCGTTTAACGGTTAGCCGCAAAAGCCGACCTGAACGACATCGGGTGGGAATCTCGAGTGCGTGGCGATCCGTTCAAATTTCTTACCATTTGATCGAGGCTTTGAAGGCGTACCCGTTTTTGCTTGCTACCCGATATCTGGGGAAACCAGAAACGGGTACGCCTGCCAAACCTGCCCTTTGTGGCACTGGCGCATCCCCCATCAAGCTCGCCGTTTTATAAATACCCTCCCCTCGTTTCCTCTAGGTTTCTTCGGCTGACCGTTAAACGAATGTGTTTCGTGAACCGATACAAAATGTCGTCTATTGACATGGTTCGTAGCCGAAGTCGTGAGACTTCGGTTTTATCTGTTTGTAGAATTTCCGAACTCTCATGAGTCCGGCTACAATCCGTGAACAGTTACTTTTTTTGTTTGTTACTTCCGCGTCAATCCCTTTGAAAGTCTTGTTTTAACGCTCATCAACTCCGCAAAAATTGCCAACTTCAAATTCCCAAATAGGGCTCCAGTATTTCCGCGACTTCAATCTCCGTCGTGCCCGCATCCGATTTTGGTCGGTGAAGCCAAGCATCCAGTTGATTCAGCAGGATGCTGGCTTCGGGATGCTCACGCATCTTTTGTCGCGTCTCTGCCGCACTTAAATATTCCCATTGCATTTTGTTCGTCCAAAAACTTGCCAGCAACCGTTCAAGCTCTGCTGATTGCTCGCTGCTAATGTTCCCGGCAATCGCGGCATTGACTAACGGGCGCAGCTTATCCGCCAGCGTCGGCAGCGGAGTCGCTTCATTTGCTCGTTTTTTCCGCTCACGACCAACCAACAAAATCGCGATCAAGCCTGCCACCCACAACACGCCACCCGCAATTAACGCCACTTGATAAAAACTGATAAATCGACTGGAGACGGATGGAAGCTGACTTGGCTCGACTTGTCCTGCCGGCAACAGCGTCTCGATCACGACTGGAATCTTTTCGATGGGCTGCTGATCAGCAACTTCAACTCGCCGCAGATAATTTGCTAAATCAAACTCACCTGCTTCAAGTCCATAAAATTCGAGGTCGTAGCGAAAATGAGAACCGTGCGGATAAGTCGCCAACACTCGGATGATGATCGCTTGCTTGCGGTCAGCGACCGGCTTTGGTTCAACCTTCGATCCTTCGATGACCCTTCCCAATTCAGTGACCGGAAATCCAACGGTTGATCGAATCGCAGGCGGGCTGTCCTCTGCCGCTACCGCCATTCCGACGATCAAGCAAACACTT
>JBGSKR010000444.1:0-5141 GCA_041741135.1 Mariniblastus sp. | reverse complement strand
CTCGCGATGGTTTTACTTTGGTTGAGTTATTGGTGGTCATCGCGATCATTGGCATCTTGATTGGAATGTTATTGCCAGCCGTACAACAAGTGCGTGAGGCGGCTCGTCGTACGAAGTGCATGAATAACTTAAAACAAATTGGCTTGGCATTGCACAATCATCATGACGCACTTCTTTACTTTCCTCCGGGTGCATTGGCTTATCTGAACAACGGCACCCTCGTGGCTCAAGGTGGTTCGGAGCCGGGGCGCACTTCGGTCACAGGCGGTTGGGGTTGGGGCACGTTCATTCTGCCCTTCCTCGAGCAGAAGGCATTGCTCGATCAACTTGCGCCTCAAGGTCCCAATTTTCCGCCAGCGCCCACACCGCTGACGCGTACAGTTCTGAGTGTGTACCAGTGTCCCTCCGATGCGTTCGGGGAGCTGCACACCGCTACTGCCTTGGGAGGCGATGGAGTTAGCGATGGTCATGCTCGCTCTTCTTACGTTGGGGTCTGCGGTTCCGGCAATGGAGCCAACTACAATCAAGATCAACAGCCGCATCAACGTGGCGTCTTCGGCTACAACACTCGTAGCCGTATCGCTTCCATGTCGGATGGCTCGAGCAACACGATGATGGTTGTCGAAAGATTTTGGGACGGATTAGACTCCGAGAAACGTCGTGGTGCGGTATGGGGTGGCAGAGCACCAGGTGGTGCCAACGATTCCGGCAACAAGTATTCCACCATCGCGCGGGTGGAGAACGTTGCGAACTGGTTGATCAACGGTAGCAACAACAACGCCGCCGCAAGTACCCATGGTGGCGTCGGTCAATCGGCGGGTAGCACGATTCGCGGCGGATTCGGGCTTCATGCTTTACAGGGAGACGGATCCGTGCGATTGTTGAGTGAAAACATGGATGGCTTGACTTGGCAGTTGCTCGGTCAAATGGCAGATGGGCAAGTCTTGGGTGAAATTCAATAAGCTTCCGTTTTTCCGTAGCCGTAGGATGGACATTTCTGTCCGTCCTTTAACTTCCGTAGGATGGACATTCTTGTCCGTCCTTTGTTATGTCCGTCCTTTTTGAGAGAATTCCGTGACGACTCGTTATCAAACATGCGTTTTCTGTTTGTTCGTGCTTACTACTGCCATTTCGATCACTGGTTGTAGCGGTGGTTCGGGGCTGGTGTTGGTGGAAGGCAAAGTCACACTCGACGGAGAGCCGCTTGCCGAAGCCGAAGTCCTCTTCCGCCCCAAGTCCGGCCGTCCTTCCGTTGGCATGACCGATGCGGAAGGCAAGTATCAACTCCGATACACGGCTGAAAAAATGGGTGCCGTGCTGGGAACGCATTCTGTCTCGATCCGCACCTCGGTCGAAGACCCGGATGGAGAAAATGGCGTTTCGCCAAAAGAACGAGTGCCACCACAGTACAACTCGCGGACTAAACTTCAAGCCGAACTTTCTACGAAGCAAACTGAGCCGATCAATTTCGCTCTGCTCACCAAGCCTTAACCCTTCTTCGCTTGCCACTCCTTTTGAATCTTTTCCATTTCATCCAAAGCTTTTAAGGCTTGGCCTGTTGTAATTACGGCTTCCAACAGGATCGCGGGTTCGGCTGGATAATTCGGTGGATAAAACAGATTAACGGGAATCGTCACGCGCCCCGTCCGCACCAAGTCAACGCGAATGCGATCTTCCATTAGCGAATCGTCAACCTTTACCAGTTGCACATCCAGTTCTTTAACTCTGGCGAGCACACGCGGATCGGAAAATATCCAGTACTTGTTGTTGATACAGGTCGGGCACCAACTGGCCGTGTAATCCACCCAGATGATCCGTGGTTCGTTTTTCAGCATGTACTCGATTTTGCCTGGATTCCATTCTTGCCAAGGCAAATCGCCGTCTCGATGAACGCTGGTTGCCATTTGGCGATACTGCGCGGCGTCATAGCACATCCATCCGGCCAGCAGAGCAATCGCGGCTGGCAACACGAAACCGAAGGCAAATCGCTTGACGGGTTTAACGAAAGCCGGCGACCAAGTTCCATAAAAGAACGCAGCCAAGCCCAGCACCACCAGAGCCATGACTAACCATGAAAGTCCATCGGTACCCGTCTGAGCACCAAAGGTCTGCATGAAAAACGCCACGGTCGCAAACAAAGCAAACGCCATCGTAACTTTGAAAGTGTGCATCCAGGCACCGGGGCGGGGCATTCGATTAATCATCGCCGGAAAGAACGCCAGCACGATATACGGAAAAGCAATTCCCAGTGCAAAGATGGTAAATAAAAACATCGCAATGGCGGCTGGCTGTGCGAACGTGTAGGCCATCGCCACCCCCAAAAACGGACCCGAACAAGGCGTCGCGATTAAGGTCGTCAACACGCCCGACAGAAACGATGACGTGTATCCTTTTTTGCCTTGGGTGCTGCCACCAACTCGTGTTAGCGAAGTTCCGATCTCAAACACGCCAGCCATGTTCAGTCCAAGCAAGAACAGCAACACGATGATCGATACCACAAAATAGGGATTGCCCATTTGCGTACCCCAGTTGATTTGAATTTTGTAGACGTTCTTCAAAATCAGAATGATGCTCGCCAGCACCCACATCGAAGCGACCAATCCCAGGGTAAATACAATCCCGTGAATTCGAATTTTTTTTGGATCGCTCCCCGCTTGCTCGACAAAACCCATGACTTTCAGTCCCAAGACGGGAAATACACAGGGCATCAAATTCAGCAACATCCCGCCAATGAACGCACCAATCAGCGCCGTCCAGATCGTGGTTACTTTTTGGTCACGGATGTAAATTTTTTCGTCGGGATTGTACAACGAAAGCATCTCGGCAATCTCTTCCGGCGAATCGGCTTTATCTGCGGCTGATTTGCTATCCGTGGAAGTTCCTGATGTTTCTTTCGGCTTTGGATCAGTTTGGGTCCTCGAATCGATAAGCTCTTCAACGGCTCTATACGATTCGCCCTGTTTAAACTCAATTGGAATGGGGAGTGTTCCACTACCCACAGGTACTTCCACGGAAAACTGAGCCGCTTCCGGACTATCACAAGCCTCGGCACAAGTCAAAAATCCCATCAACCCGGAAATCGTGTAAGCTTTCTCTTCCGCGTCTGCTGGAATGGTGACTTCGAACGAAAAAGTGACGGGTTCGTAATAAGACCAAAATCCACTTTTTTTATCTAACTTCGCTTCCACTGATGCGATGGGCGAAGAAATTTTCCAGCCGTTGTCTTCGCTGAAAGCAAACAACGTCGAGCGTTGGGCGCCCGTGTTTTTCGGTTGATAAGCGTAAACGTGATAATCGTCGTCAAGCTCTGCCGAGATCTGAAGGGTCACGGTATCGCCCGGTTTGATCGGCCCTTTCGCATCGGCGGCAGCGACGACTTTGCCAGTCAACGCGAGGTGGGAGAACTCAGGGTGGAAAGGCTCGATCTGCATAGGCTCGATCTTCTCGACCGGCTTTGGCTGGGGAGGTTCCGGAACGATCAACGTTTTGTCTTCGCCACCGTAGACCACGGCGACCGACATCGGACGAATCGGAATGCACGTACCTGCATCACTGCAGCGCTGACCTCGGTAAGTCAATTCGATTTGCAAGTCTTTCGGATCGACGCCCTCCGCCAATTGAATCGGAGCAGACCAAACCACCGTTCCTCGATGTTCTTCCACTGGCACTTCGAACAAATCCGTGGTTTTGGTCTTGGCAGGAACGTCCGGCTTAAAATCGCCGTACACGGAAAATTTCTCCGATTTGGCGACGCCAATCTGAGACTTCATCGGCCCGCAAGGTTTCTGGGTGGCGGAATAGATATTCCATCCATCCTCGATGGTGGCAATCAGATTCAGTGAACCCAAGCGAGAACCGGGCGAATCCGGGTTGATCATGAACTCTGCGGAAAACTTGACCGGTTCATCGCTATCGACGCCGTCTCGATTTCCAAATTGTGCCGCCCAACTTAAGGTCAACGCACCGTTCGTTCCTACGATAACAACGCTGATCATCAGCAGGCGAGTCATCCACGTGAATAAGTTCAATCGCGAAACAATCGGAATCGCGGCGTTGCGATACGGACGGAGGAAGTTTTTACTCATCTTGTCCACATGAAAAAATTCGAATACTAAACCATCATTATTGGAACTTGCTGCAACTTTACCAACCCCGGAAATCACAATTCGTGGCGTAGTGTGGCATAAGCTTCCAGCTAGTGTTCCTGCAATTCCTTGTAAGCCACAAGGTAGAAGCTTATGCCACATTGATCTAACCTACCATCCGACGCCTTGGCTGCAATGATTCATGCGAATCAGCAACTGAACCAATCCGACGAAATGGCAGTACTTCAGGCGACACATATTCTTCGACCGGTGCATCCGCCGCGAAATCAAAGCGTGATTCCGGTTTCAACCATTCTGCGACCGTCTCGCTGGCTTCAGCGGACTCAGTGGACTCAACTGCCGAACCAAAACTTCTTGACCAAGCGCAACTGAACGACGCGCCAAAAAAAACAACTAGCCCCGTGATATAGACCCAAATCAACAGCACCACCAGCGACCCCGCCGCTCCATAAATTTCGCTGGTCGAAGAAAACTGCAGATAAAAATTTGTCAGGTAGCGACTGGCAGCAAACATGGCTGAGGTAAGCACGGCTGCTGGCAACATCTCAAGCCAACGGACCTTTACGTTAGGAAAGAACCAGAAGATTGTGGTCAACACCAACGGCATCAACACAAACGAAAGTCCGCGATCAACCAGATTCAACCACGTCGTCAACTGCGGAAACTTTCCACCCACCAAGCCATTCAAATATGCGATCACCGATCCAAGTGCGAGCGTCCCAAGCAACAGAATGCCAGCGACCAACACCATCAAGACGCCCACCAGCCGCTTGCGAATGGTAAAACGAAATCCACGGCGCGACTCTGGCGGTACCGACCAAACATCATTGAACGTGTCAAACAACTGAGTAAAGACACCCGAAGCACCATACAGCAACACCATCAAACTGATCGTGCTCGCCAGCAACCCAGAACTCGGAGCCGTGGCATTCTTGATCACACCAGCGACCGTGGCGGCGACATCCGGCGTGGTAAACTGCCTCACATTCTCGATGATTTCACTTTCGACCAGTTGGTCATCGAACGCATACCCAG
>JBGSKR010000443.1:0-5340 GCA_041741135.1 Mariniblastus sp. | reverse complement strand
GCGGAATCACCGACTGGTCGACCGATAGCTGTCGATGCAAGCGACGAAGCGCAGTACAAGCCGCGCGCCAGTTGGAGGCCGTACTGATTAAGCGAAGTGTCTGTTCTGCGGGAGCGCTAAGGTCGGTGGCAAATCCAGTTTGGCCGATAACTTTCATGCTGTCGGTCAAAGGTTCTTCCATGGTCGTTTCGAGATACAAGAAATCCCACAACTTATCGGGCGGGATGGTTTCGCCATGGTTCAGCATCCTGGTCTCGGTCGGCACACCGACCAGACTCCAATCGCGCGCAATCGCTGCTGCTGCCTCTGAGGCGACGCTGCTGTCGGGGTGAGCGATTATGAGGCTCGGCGGTTTCAACGGTTCTAGGCGTTTGGACGTTGGTCGATAAGCCAATTCGAGCAACACCATGGCAAGTTTTGTGTTGGCGTGAATCGATTTGATTTTCAAATCATAAGCATACGAAATTTGGTCGTTGTCATCCGTGCCGATCGGAAAAGGGCCGCTGATCGGCAGACAGCCTTCGACGATTTGGCCATCGCAAATGGCGTCGCGAACCAGCGACTCGCGGTCAATTGCGTGAGAAAGCCCACTACGAAAATAGGGGTTATCGGATAATTCACCACGAACTTTGGGGACGAGCATGTGGACGGTCGGCAGCAAGTAGGGGCGGACAACAATACCTTTTTCTCGTTTCACCGCGTTTAGGTTTTTCAGATCAGCGACCGGAATTCGATCCACGACATCAATGTTTCCTTTAATCAGTTCATCCACGGCAGCCGATGCACTTGGAAAAACTTGCTCGATCAACACGGGATGGGACGATTGAGAGTCTTCGAGATACATCGGATTGAACTCAAAGGTCGACACATCGTTTTCAATATTCTTGACGATGTAGACTCCGTTCTGAGTGGTGGGAAGAGCTGTGGCAGTAGCTTCCGATTGAAAATTGGTTTCGGCTGCAGAAGCGGCGTTGATCGACACACCGGCCTGAGATGCTTGGGTGTTGCTGTAAACCGAAGACGCCACGTAAGGAATATCCAGCAAGGCTTCGGGCAGGACAAAAGGGGTCCGCAACTCAATCAATACCTGGTTCTCACCAACGATGGAAACGGTTTTCAGAATTTTCGCCCAAGCAACATTGTAGGATGCGGAGCGCGGATTCGCCGTCTCAAGCAAGCGCGTCGAAATTTCAAATGCGGAGGTGGGAGGTGCTGCGAAAACGGAAGCTGAACTGGAAATCTCCAAGCGATATTTCAGGCCGATTTCGTCGACTTGGGTGAGCGTACCATTAAGGAAAGTGTACTTGCCCCCTTCGTCGGTTTGCCCCGTCAGCTCGACGATCGTTCGTTGAATCAAGCGGCCGACACGACGTGCTCCCCAATGCTCGATGCGTCCACTGTCGAAATTCTCAGCCGATTGTGAAACGCCGACCACGATCAGAGGAAACTGTTGGAGGATGGTTTCCTGCAACTGTTTTACTTCGGTTCGTCCGGGATTGACCTGCTCGGCTTTTCGAATTGCTAAATGCGCCTCGCGGCCTTTTCCAGCGTCGGCCAGTTCTTTTGCCAGTTTCATCAACTCGTCCCCGCGCACTCGAAATGCCTGCTCCCATTTTTCGTTAAGTGATTTTGAAAGGTTGGGATAGCGGTCGGTGACGGCGTCCAGTTTGCCACGAATCTTCAAATAATTTTCGACCTCGAATTCTTTTTCGATTATCCCGTCGTAACAAAGCATCACGATCTCGATAAGTTCTTTGTCGATTCCGGGGACTTTGAAGCCAGGGTCTTCGCGATACAGATCTTCAAAAATCGAAAGAGCCAATTCGTAACGTTTTTCTTGAAAATTTTCCTTGCCGTCGAGGAATAAGCAGTTGCGCAACGATTTCTCCACGGCCGCATCGCCTTTTCCGCCATGGTCGTAAACGTACAGCAAGTTTCGAAACGCGCGAAAGTAATCGTCATCCTTCAGCCATCGGTTGGCCTCTTCAACGAGGAGTTCGTTAAAGGTTTTGTGCTGAGCAAGACTGCCGTAGGGAACCTGAAGCTTTTCGCCGCTGGAGTTCGCAAACTCGAAAATCAACGAACCATTGCCGGGTTTGGGATTCGGAATCGACTGGCCAAGTGGAATAATTTTCAAAATTGCATTTTCGCCCTCTTCGTTGAGAATCAGCAAATCAAAGGCCTCGCCGTCAAGCAACGGACTGGGAATTTCCTCTGGCTGAATCCATTGCGCATTAGATTTGGAAGCGGGAACGGAGATCAGGATCAAGGAGATGATTAAAGGCATCACGACCGAGAAGGACGTACCAAGTTTCTTTCGGTTGCGAGTTTGATTGCGAAGCAATGAATCGGATGGAAGCGTTGTCACTACTCCCGGGCCGTGATTTTCAATCGGCGACGGCCACGCTCCGGGGAGCGTCGCTACGGTATCAGTTACACCTTTCATTGGTTCACCTCCGTGTCTTGGTTCAGATCGAAAAGATGAACCGTACCATCCAGGCCACTGATGACCGTTGCATCTCCGGCAGTGACCGGGGCACTGGCGACAGGTTGACCTAAATCGAGTTCACGAACGATGTCGCCATCGGTCGGATTGATAAACACTAGCAAGCCGTTTTGAAAACAGATCAGCAAATCCGAACCGGTCATCATCGGCGTTCCAGCGATTTGATCGTTGGCAACGCTGAGTGTCCACCGAATCGACAGGTCGGTGTCGATTGCGCGAAGCTGGTCATCATCGGACTTCACTAAAATCAAATCGCCAATCAACCACGGCCCAGCGACAACGCGACCGGGAAGATCGACCGTGGCGTCAACTTTTAAATTTTCTTCGATGACAATTTTTGCGAGGGTGTCAAATTCACCGGCCGCGATGACTCCGAAGATCGCTTTGCCATCGTTGACCAGCGGTGATTTAAAAGGGCGGTCGGATTCAAGTGAACCGATTTCGGTGATCGAACGCGGATTTTCTGCATTCAGGAGAAACAGACGACTGATTTGAGTATTGTCGTTTCCGCTACCGCTGGCGATTGCGAACCTGCCGCCATCGATCAGTGTTGGCGTGAACCACTGCGTGTCGGTTCCGGGGGTGATGGGCGGTTGGAAGGGCGTGCCAATCTTTCGACCGGTGGTCGGGTCGATACGGGCAACCTGTCCATCGAGCGACGGCACAATCAGATGTTCGCCGATTGCAATCGGGGAGCAGGCAGGACGGTTGGCGGGTTGATCAAGCCGCAACAATTTGCTTTGGCCAGTGGCCGGATTAACAGACAGGAAATCTTCTTGTGGAATGGGTCCAAGACAGGCGACCAACTTGCTACCCCAAGCGGTAAGAGAGTTAAATTTCAAGTCCTCGACAACCGTGCTGGCTTGAGAAACCGCTTCGGCATATCCGTTTTCTATTTCAGTAGCGCCGATGCGAAACAAATCTCCTTGATTGGAAACCGCCACAACCGCATTCTCGGTTGGCTGAGGTGAGCCGACGACTTGCCCGCCAAAATCCGTTCGCCAAATTGGGGTGAGCGATTCAGCCTCCACCAAAGATGCGGACAACATGCCAGAACCAAAACGGCGGCTGACCAAAAAGATCGTGTCGTCGAGTTTCGACGGTGGTGATACGAACGTGTCGAGATGTTCGACAATGTCGTTGCGTTGAAAAGTACCTTGAGTACGGCCGATCCGGAATCGGGAAATCCCCAAACCGGCAATCCACAGATTGCTACCCTCGCTAAGAATAAAGACAGGTTGCCCGCTACTGTTGTCAAAACGTTCAGAGGCAAAAACGCGAACTGGATTTTTTTCTTCGCCAGGCAAAAGCTCCAGAATACGCACCTCACCTTGATCGGAAGTCAACAGCAGATTACTGCCAAACCGCTGTAGTGGGGTTGAAACAGGGTCGGAGGTGACTCGCGAGATAACTTGGACCAACTCCAACTCAAGCCCACCATTGCCCAGTTTCAGAACCTGCAAATCGCACTGGTTTCCGGCGTTGACGGCGACCAACAAATATCCATTCCAAAATACGGGTGGCACCGTGATGCTGCCTTTGAAGTGACCAAGGTACAGTACCTCTTTGCAGGACAAGTCTTGGGTGGAAAACACATACAGATTCGAATAGAGGCCGATTTGATAAAGAAATGGATCGCGTTCATCGAGCAAAGGCGGAATGTTGGCGGCTTGTGGTAGTTGCACCGCCTGCTCGATGACTCCGGTCTCTCGATTCAACTGCAGAAGCTTGCCGGAGCGCGTCGTCACATACAACGCGCCATCGGTGAACGAAGGTTTTAGAAACGGTTCGCCAATTTCGGTACGCCAGACAATTTTTCCATCGGATTTTTGCAGACGCATCAAGTCGTGATGTTTCTGATCTGCCGCAATGAACGAATCAAGATCGAGTTTTTGAGGTTGAATGTCGGTCTGGTAACCGACAAACTTTCGCCAGAGAAACGAGCCCGACCCGAGGTCAATTCCATACAGCGATCCCTCGGAAAGAAAGTTGTGAATTTCCTGTTTCAAGTTGGCAGCAGGCGTTCCAAAACGGCTGGCCAGCACCACCGTGCTTTGAATCGGCGAGGGTCGAGTTTCGCTGGTGACGCTCCGTTGACTCAGTATATTGCTGTCGATGGGCTTGACCAGCTCCCGCTCTTTAAGACTAATCGCGAGCATGGTCTCGCGAAGTTCAGTCCGAACGGCGAGGTCGGGATAGTTTCTAGTCAACGACGTGTAGTTAGCGAAGGCTTTGTCAGTTTCCCCGGCACCACCAAGCCCCTTAATTTCGACGATTGTTTTGCTGTAATCTTTCTCTTTGTTGATCTGGCCTTCGATGAAACGAATATTGTTATCAATACGAGCGAGATTGGCAGCAACGCTGGGGTTGTTGCGAATGCTTGTGGGGATGTAGACCGGATTGTCGATGACAGTTTTGTACTTGTTGATGGCCGTCAGTTCTGTTTCGAGTACAGGTAATGAGTCTGCCTTGCGAGCTTTTTCTGTGATTTCGAGCAGAGAGGTTGGCAGCATCAATCCAAGGTCTTCGCGAATGTCTTCTAGCTTGGAGCCTTCGGTCTCGACTAACGACGGCAACAAAGTCTCACCTCGCATGATGGTTTCGGTCCAGTTTTTAGTCGAATAGGTGGTCCGCAACATTGCCTGAACTCGACGCGCCTGAGCGGTCGGAACGTATTTGTGTTTTGGATTGTCGGTGATGTATTTTTCAAACTTATCCGCAGCGTCCTGGTAGGAAAGTTTTTCAAAGCTGTCCATGGCGGCGGCAAATTGGTCTTCGGCTTTGACACCCATCGTGGCGATATACAAGACGGCAAGTGCAATTAACAGCGTACC
>JBGSKR010000442.1:0-5461 GCA_041741135.1 Mariniblastus sp. | reverse complement strand
CATTTCAAAGTCGAGGTTGGCAAGCAAACGTCCAAATGCCGCCAACCATTCAAGCGGACAATGCCGCTTGGCAGCGTTCCCGAGTTAACTGGGGGACCTCAACTCGGCAAGCAATCATTCCGAACATGCCGTCGACGTTTTCGGTCATGTTTGGTGATCTCAATGCAGAGCAAAAATTACAGCAAGGCGGAGTCGTTCAAAACGCAGAACTGCGACCGATTGACGTTACCGAGATCATGCGTTGCACGGCGCTGGCGATGCATCGGCGACGAGTGATCAAAGGGCCGACTTGCAAGTACGATCCGTTCTCGGTGAAGCTAGTCAATGGATTGCGCACGGCGGGTGGCGGCAACACGATGTTGGGCGCGTATAACGGTGTGTTGCTCGGCATCGCGGAAGCGTCCAATGACGAGTGGGAGCGAGCGGCGAAGACGCTGACGGGTTCTCTGCAGTTCAACGGCGGCATGGATCATCCGCTCTCTCCTGTCGCATTGCTGGAGCTTGCCAACATTGGTGTTCAAACAGGGAATATGTCAGTCGCCGGGCAGTTGGCGCTCGAAGCCAGTTACTCGGCCGGTGTATTTCATCAGTACGATTTGGTGGAAGAAGCTTTAGCCGTCGGCACTCAAGTTCATCTGTTGCAGAACAAAAGCGTCTATCAACCATTGGAGGCCGCGATTGTGTGGGCAGGTCGCGACAACGCGCGATTGACTCAGGCTTCGTTGTCGATTCGATTGGCCGAGTGTCTGGCCGAAGCGGGTTCGCCTGATTTGGCGACGAAAGTTTTGCTCTCCGCCTCAAATTTGATGAAGGCTCGCAATTCATTGTCCGCCACACCACTGGCCGCGCGGTTGAGTTACGTGGCGGCGGTTGTGCAGTTCATAAGTGGAGATTTCGCCAACGGAAAAGTCGAGTTGGCGAAGGCACTGGCGGGCTTTCGAACTGGTTCGCTGTGGCTGTATCGTTTGGGGTTGGCCGATCAATTGATTGTTTCCGGAAGCGTGGGCGAACGACAATCCGATTTGTTGTACAGCACGTTGTTGCACGATCCCACCGATGCGGAATGGGCTCTGGATCCGTTAGAGTGCTTGTCTTTTTTGACCGCAAATCATGTTGGTTCGCTGGAGCGATGGTTTGATATTGTCATCAATCGAAAAGACGTTAATCGTGCGTTGGAAATTGCTGAAATGGTGCGGCGCCATCGCTTCTATTCGAGTTTGCCGCTCGGCGGTCGGCTGATGGCGTTCCGCTGGATGGTGCATGCTCCAGAGCAGGCGCTATCGAAAACGGCGCTTGACCAGCGACTCAGTTTTACTGCTCGAAATGTTCAGTATCAGCAATGGAGCGTGCGTGTGGACGAGATTCGAACGGAGTTGATGGGATTGCCAATCGCTCCCGAAGTTAATTCTGAAGAGGATCGGCAGCAGATAAAACTTTTGCAGGAACTGGTTGCCCTCTCGGGTCGACAAGAAGCGATGCTGGCCAGTTTTGCTCTCCGCCGCGAACCCGCCGAAATGGAGTTTCCGCCGCAACGAGAATTCAAATCGTTTCAGGAAACGATACGACCCGATCAAATGGCGCTCGTCACGATGGCGACCGGTCGTGGTTACCATTTGTTTCTGGTGCGGAAAAATGCAGCGCAGTATCTCGGAATGGCTCGCGAGCGTGATGTGGTTCGTGGTGTCGGTGGGCTGTTGAAGAAGTTAGGGTTAATGGAATCGGCGGTTGATGTGGCAACGCTTCAGTCCGATGAATGGAAAGAGCTGGCCACGGAGTTGAGTGCCTCGTTGCTGGGCGGCGTAACAGCAAAAGACTGGGAACCCATCCGTGAGCTCGTGATCGTCCCGGACGGTGTGTTGTGGTACATGCCCTTCGAGTTGTTACAGGTGGGCGATGAAAATGCGAAAAAGAATTTGGTGGATCAAGTTTCATTGCGATACTCTCCGACTTTGTTTTTGGCCTACGGTGCTCAGCGTCCTCAGCGACGATTGGCGCGAACGGCGGTTGTCTGCGCGAAGATGCATCCTCGCGTCGAGCCAGAAATGACGATGGCAGCGTTTGATGAGCTGTTGGTAGAAATGCCCAGTGCGGTGAAGTTGGATCGGCAGATTCGAGTGCCCACCAATTTGCTGGGGGCGACGCTCGACCAATTGGTGGTATGGAGTGATTTATTGCAAACGAAAACTGGGACACCGCTGGCGATGGTGCCCATGCAGCTCGACCAGAATCCGGTGAGCGGAACGTTAGCGGCTTGGTTCGATTTGCCCTGGCAAGGTCCCGAGCATGTCGTGCTGCCAGGTTTTAACTCGGATGGTGGTTCGTCGCTGCGAGCGAAAATGAATGGTAGCGATATGTTTCTGACGACGACCGCGCTCATGGCGGCTGGCTCAAGAACAATTTTGATTAGCCGTTGGCGAATGGGCGGGGCGAACAGTTTGGCATTGACGCGAAACTATGCGAGTCGATTGCCTAGCATGGACGTCGACGTTGCTTTGGCCGAAAGTCGAGCGTCAGCGAAAACGCTCGATGTGATTTATGAAAACGAGCCGCGCGTGCGCGCCAAAAAAGACGATCCCGTGCTGAAGGCCGAACATCCGTTGTTTTGGGCGGGCATGATCTTGCTCGCGATCCCGGAGCAGACTCAGCCTGATGCTGTTTTGCCGCCCGCAGCCAAACCGGATGCCGTGAAACCGGACGCGGTGGAACCAGATAATGCCAAACCGGTACCGGAGTAGCCACCAGCGATAGCGTGATCAAACTACCAATGAAAGTGCAAATTGGCCTAGCCGTAAATCGTCAATCCGCGACGAAGCAGCGATGTCTTTCGAAGCATCCCGTAGGGATTAAATATCGGTAGAAAACAAGAACTATCCTAAGCCTCGTTCCGTAGGAACGAAATATCGACAGGTTGATTTCCGTTCAAAATTAGATTGCGTCCCTACGGGACGCGCGGTTGAACGGACGTTGACTTCTACCAGTATTTTGTCCCTAGGGGACGGCCAACGCTTCTTACATCGTTTCGATTTTTCTATTGCCTCAGCTACTTAATTTCTTCAGACTACGGTTCACCCTGCGTCACCACATGGAGGTTGGGGCAGCGTGAGTCTGCCAACACGAAAATGGATTGGAGTGGAATGATGAAGCTTTCGCTTTTCGCTTGGATGATTTGGTGCGCCGCAGGCTTGATCGGGTCGATCACGTTGTGCCTATTCGATTCAGTTGCGGAAGCTCAGGTTCACTCAAAACCCTTATTTAACAGTGAAGCCTGCGATACGATCGTCGTTTGTCCTGACGCATTCCAGTCTTCACTGGCAGAATGGTTGGACCATCGCAAACGACAAGGCCACGAGATCGCGGTGATCTCCCCTGCCCTCACCGCGCGGGCCACGCAGGTAAAAATTCGCGAGTTGGCTGTTTCAGGCCAGCTTCGGCACGTGTTTCTGGTCGGTGATGTGCATGCGACCGTTGCCGATGCAGCGAACATTGTACCGACGCACTACGTGCCTGCGGTGGTGAACGTACTGTTTGGATCAGAAGCTGAAATCGCTACTGATACTCCTTATGGCGATCTCGACGACGACGGAGTTCCCGATGTTGCTGTAGGTCGATTTTCGGCAGATTCGGCGGAAGAAGTCAAGACGTATCTGCAACGCGTAATTCGATACGAGCTGGATAACTCAGGCGACCAGAGTTGGAGACGAAAAGTCAACTTCGTCGCGGGCATGGGTGGTTTCGGTCAAGTCGTTGATAGTGTGCTTGAGCAAACCACAAAACAAATTTTGACGGACTTGATTCCCGCGCACTACGAAACTTCGATGACGTTCGGAAGTTGGCGAAGTCCGTTTTGTCCTGATCCGCGTCGGTTTTCGGAAACGGCGATTGAACGATTTAATGCGGGCTGCATGTTTTGGGTCTATCTCGGGCACGGGCATCCGACGGGACTCGAAAAAGTGCACATGCCCGATCAAGCTCACTCGATTCTTGATACCGAAAGCGTCAATCAAGTTCGTTGTCGTAGTGGCAGTCCGATTGCCATTTTCCTGTCATGTTACACCGGTGCGTTCGATCATCGCGATGATTGTCTGGCCGAGGAAATGTTGCGGCAGCCCTGCGGTCCGATCGCTGCTATTTGTGGAACTCGCGTGACGATGCCGTATGCGATGAGCCTGATGTCGCTGGAGATGCTGGATGAGTTTTTTGATGGCGAAGCTCAAACGTTGGGAGAGCTGTTGACCGTCTCCAAGCAGCGCATGGTTTTGCAACCCGTTGCTGATGAGCGACCCGAGCCGGAAGAATATCGGGCCATGATTGAGGGAATGGGAAAGCTACTCAGTCCTCGTCCGGATTTACTGAAAGCGGAGCGACTGGAGCATGCGCAGATGATGCAGTTGCTTGGTGATCCACTGTTGCGACTAAAGCGGCCGGATCGCGTCGCCGTGAGCTCCGTCGACGTTTCCCCAGCAGATGGCGAGCTGACGGTGACCGGACTCGCACCGATGGATGGCGAGCTGACCGTGGAGTTGGTTTATCGACGCGATCGTTTTCGAGAGCGACCGCTGCGACGCAAAGCATTCTTACCGGCCGATCTAGAACTGGCCAGTTATCAAGCGGAATACATTCGCGCTCACGATTTACTTTGTGATCGGCAGCAACAACAGGTTGTTGCGGGTTCGTTTTCAATCAAACTCAAAGTGCCAGAGAATGCGGAAGGCGCTTGTGCGGTGCGGTGTTTGTTGGACGGCGAGCATTGTTTTGCGCTCGGGTCAAAGTCGATTGAGATTGGGAGCACCGCTGCAGGAAGGCAAGCGAAGCAGGTGTTAGCTGAGGAATTGCGGTAGCCGCTCGTCACTTTCGCCAGCGGCGACGGTAGAAGGTGAACCAGTCGTAAAACCAGAACTCGATAAAGATCATTACGATCGGCAGCACGAACTGAGCGGCTTGAAAAAATCGCTCATCGATTCCAGCAAGGTTGACGCTGAAAAAAATTTGCACGAAGATGCTATTCAGCGTGAGCAGCGTCAGTACGACCAAACCCGTCCCCAGCAAGAATCCACAGCCAATCGCCTGTGTCTGTTTTTTTTGCGGACGAGGATTCATGAGAATTATATTTCGAGGATCGCTTGATGAACAACGAGCCAACCATATCTAAACAATCGAAAAAGGCACCGGCGAATCGACGCGCCATCGTGTGGATGATAGCAATGCTCGTCTTGTGGAGCCTGTTGATAGCCGCTGGCTCATTCTGGTTTGGCGAGTCGCTGGATGTGCGGAAGCCGGCAATTGTGTTGGGGACAATGAGTGCGTTTGTGGGCGTCTGGTTGTTCGCGTTGCGGGGTCGTAGTTAAAGTTTTGGGGATCGCGGTTGGATCGCATATCTGAGGCGCGACTGACAGGCCTTGTTGATTTATACCTATTTTTTTCGTTGTTGTTACAACATTAGTCGCGACCAGCCCCGGCAGGG
>JBGSKR010000441.1:0-4387 GCA_041741135.1 Mariniblastus sp. | reverse complement strand
CAAAAATTTACAAAATATGGAAAATGCCACGATTCTGGTTTTCCATTCCGACAAAACGAAAAAAGAATCTCGGTCGAACAGGCTTTCGACAAGAAAACCCGTCATCCCACTTATTCTTCGCCTTTACCGACCTCTTTGATCTGACTGGCCAAAGCAGAACCCGGACCAAGCAATTGAGCCGAGAGAGTTGCACCTGGGCCGAGCATTTGCCCGACCAACATGCTAAGCTGTTCTTCACGTGTGGGCCATTTGCTGATCTCTTTAACGCGATCAACAGTAAGCTGCTCGCCATCCATTACGCCGCCACGCGCTTCGAATTTCCCAAACTCCGTTTCGTCTTTGTCAAGTTTAGTGACTTCCTTTACTAACGAGACAAAATCCTCTGCACCCCACAAAATTGCCGCCGTTCCACCAAGTCCCTCGAACGCAGGAGCGAGCGAATTTCCATCAGTGGCGCGTCTGGCGAGGCTGTTCTTAATGACCATCAACCGAATGTTCTTTTCTCGCAATCGCTTGCGAAGACTCGATGTGGTGTTTGCATCCATGCCAATGACATTGGCAAGCACACAATTCTCAACGCCATCAAGGCGTCGCGACAAATCCTTGGTCAGTTGGTCTTTAACGAATTTACTCATTTTTTGACTCGTGTATTACTTCAAAGCTTGACTTAATGGCGATTGTGCCTGTAAGTCGGGAGCGGGTTTTATAAATAGGTTGAGGGCTTCAAATCGGCGGGAAATTGCGACAAGGTTACTAAAAAACCAAAACCTTATGCAACTAAGGTAACGCCGGGACCCATCGTAGAGCTCAAGCAAATATTGCGAACGTAATTGCCCTTGATCGAGTTTGGTTTCAGCGTCTCGATGAATTTCAAAAACGCCAGCGCGTTATCCTTGATTTGTTCTGGGGTAAAACTGAGTTTTCCCAACACGGCGTGAACATTTCCGCCAGTATCGTTGCGAAACTCGACTTTACCAGCCTTGTACTCGCTGACGGCAGTCGCTACATCCGGTGTCACCGTACCTGCACGAGGCGACGGCATCAAACCACGAGGGCCGAGCACGCGACCAAGCGGACCAACAACTCCCATCATGTCAGGCGAGGCAATGCAAACATCGAAATCGAGCCAACCACCGCTGATTTTTTTAGCCAGATCTGCCTCGCCAACTTCATCAGCTCCAGCTGCTCTCGCAGCCTCCGCCATTGGACCTTTGGCGAACACAACGACACGCTGTGTCTTCCCAATACCATGTGGCAAAACCAATGAACCCCGAACCAGTTGATCAGCCTGCTTCGCATCGATCCCCAAACGAAGGTGAATCTCAACTGTCTGGTCGAATTTCGTGCCCTCAAACTGCTTGAGCACGCCAACGGCCGTATCGAGATCGACAGGAGCGGCAGGAACTTTCTTCATCAACGCGTTGTATCGCTTGGAACGCTTCATCGTAATTTCATCGCTATGCTAAACTTTGAGAGGCAAAGACAACACCCATCCGTCGTCAAATTTGCCGAGTGCCAATTTTGGTTGGCGGAAAACTCTAATTGGAAGAACGTTCTGAAAGAACTCTCTTTCCGGCGGAACACACAACCGCATTAACCTTTAATATCAATGCCCATACTACGGGCAGTTCCTTCGACCATTCGGCAAGCCGCCTCCATACTTCCCGCGTTCATGTCCGCCATCTTTTTGGTGCAGATTTCTTCCACCTGAGCGCGGGTAACCGTGGCAACCTTATCTCGATTGGGGACACCAGAACCACTTTTGATCCCGGCTGCAATCTTCAACAACGCTGCTGCTGGTGGACTTTTGGTGATGAAATCAAACGAGCGATCATTGTAAACGGTAACAATCACCGGAATCGGCGTGCCGTTGAATTCCTTGGTGCGGTCGTTGAACTGCTGTACGAATTGCCCAAGATTAATTCCGTACTTACCAAGCGAGGTACCCACAGGCGGGGCCGGAGTTGCTGAGCCACCGGGAACCTGGAATTTTGCTTGACCTGTTACTTGTTTCTTCGCCATGATAATTTCTCTAATCTGTATTTCGCTGAGACTGCCAAGTCTCCGTGTCTTTAATTCTCTGTGACTTTTGATCCTATCGAATCAAACGATCAATTTCTCTACTGCACTTTCTCGACGTGCCAATGATCCAACTCAACTGGATTAGGCCGTCCGAAAATGTTGATCAAAACCGTAATACGACCGTTTCGTTCGTCCACATTCGAAACATCGCCCTCGTAATTCTGGAAATAACCTTCCTTGACTCGCACTCGATCGTCGAGCTTAAACGGAATTGCCGTCTTAATCGTCGACTCCTCTCCATCCACTTCTTTGGCCGGAAACGCAGCCGCCATGATTCGCTCAACCTCATCTGAAGTGAGTGGCTTTGGTTTACCGACAGCTCCCGTAAAGTCCCCGATTCCTCCGGTTTCACGCACCAAGAACCAAGACTCGTCCGTGATCTTCATGTTGACCACAATGTAGCCCGGATACAGTTTTCGTTTAACTACCCGCTGCTTACCAGCCTTAGTGAACTCCCGCACATCTTCGGTTGGAACCAAAATCTCGCCGAAGTAATTCTCCATTCCTTCGACCTTCACCTTACGCTTCAGTGTATCGCAAATCGAATTCTCGCGATTGACTTGTACCTTGAGGATGTACCACTCCTTCTCTTCGGCGGCTTCACCTTGAGGGATACTTTTCTCGTCAACAAACTCTTCAATTGGAGAAACGCTTTCAACTTCCTCCCAATTTTCGTCCTCGTCATCATCCACCATTTCGTCGTCGCGAAACCCGAACTTATTCAGGTTTTCCTCAACGACCTCCGGAACTTTATCGTCAGCCACTGGCAGGTGGTTGTTGTTTGAAGAAACGGCGTGATCATTCAACTCAGCTTGCGCATCCGCTTCAAGACTTCCAGACTGGGAGTCATTAAGCGATTCTTCTGGCTGGGCCTTGTCGTCTGTCATCTAACCAATCTCAAAAAACGATCCGAAAACTGCGTCGCCTGAGCGAAAAGCGTCAAGCAAAAGAACTGCGCCTAACCAAGCCCAATCCACTCCAAAAGCAAACTGAAAATCGATCGAGAATCCGAATACCGAATACCAATGGTCTCGAAAATCGCCGTCCAGATCGCATCAAACACAAACAAAAACAAAGCCATCGCAAAAATCACAAACATGACCACCACCGATGAGTTCCACAACTCTTTCCGAGTCGGCCACGAAACCTTGTTCATCTCCGCCTCGACGGCAATCAAAAAATCCGCAAACGTCGAATAGTTGACGACTCGATAGGCAAACCAAATGCCAATCGCCACCAACACTGCCATCGCCAAGTAGCCTCCATTACCTAGCGAGGACATCCAATCCGAACGCTTAATTTCCCACGCACCCAAAGACAACAGCAATGCCGCAACCAAGGACGTGACTTGACGAACAATTCGACCCTGATTTGGTTTATACAGCCCAACCTGAAAAAGCTCCGACCAAAACCCACTGCGGGCTGGTTCTTGCTTCTGCTTTGTGACTGAACTCATAAAACCCTCGCCTTCGAGACACTATACAAATTCCTGAATGCCACGCCGCCCAACTCAAGCCGAGCGCGACAAAATTGACAGAAAATCCATTTCAGCCAACCCCTCCCAAGATGCCTTCACTTCAAACGAAGCCAAAACACCAACTCAAATGGCAGGGGCGGAGGGACTCGAACCCGCAACCGCTGGTTTTGGAAACCAGTGCTCTACCAATTGAGCTACACCCCTCCGTTTGAACTGCATTGCCTTGAACTATCCGCAGCAAACAGCGGCGAGCACAAATTTACGGCACTCAGCCCCAGCAAAGCCGTCGCACGAAACCCGCACGACGCTTGCCAACGGTCTTCTAAGAAAGAAGTCGCCATTGGCAACAACTACCGAAGCCCGAAGGCAAGCCACCACGGAAAATAATTAACTCAAAATCTTGGTAACAACACCTGAACCGACAGTTCGTCCGCCTTCGCGAATCGCGAAACGAACGCCGTCATCCATGGCAATCGGCTTTTGCAATTCGACCGAAATTTTTACGTTGTCGCCTGGCATACACATGTCTGCACCTTCAAGTTTGGCGGTGCCAGTCACGTCCGTCGTGCGGAAGTAAAACTGTGGGCGATAGCCGCTGAAGAACGGTGTATGACGACCACCTTCGTCCTTGCTCAGGCAGTAAATTTCTGCTTCAAACTTGTCATGAGGCTTAATCGAACCCGGTTTTGCCAAAACTTGGCCACGCTGAATTTCTTCACGGCGGATACCGCGAAGCAATGCACCGATGTTGTCACCGGCACGACCTTCGTCAAGAATCTTGCGAAACATCTCGACGCCCGTGCAGATCACTTTGCGAGGCTCTGCTTC
>JBGSKR010000440.1:0-4470 GCA_041741135.1 Mariniblastus sp. | reverse complement strand
GCACCGTGATTGACGAGAAGGCGCAGCTTTATTTCAATCAAAAGTCGCGTATTCTAGCTTCAAATCAAGGAAGATTTGAAGATATTCCCCAGATCGGAATGGCCTTTGGCCGTTTATTCCCCACGCGAGGATTCACGGATGAATATGCGACGGACGCTTTCAATTTCTGCCTGCATCATGGTTGCCGCAGTGCTTAAACTTTCCGCGCCAGCGGAAGGTTACCAAGTCGGGTCTCAGTTTGAAGTTCGAAATTCATCTGAATCGATCGAACTCATCACCGGATCAAGCCAGCGTCTGAAGTTCGACTACAACGTTCCCGAACTGATGGTCGAGAATCCAGAAGTCGTTCAGGCCACTCCCGTTGCACCCAATGAAATTCTGATCACTGGTTTGAAACAAGGCATCTCGACCATTACTGTCAGTGATGTCAGCAAAAAACTTCAAACAATTACCGTCAACGTAACGCTTGACGTCCGAAAACTTGAACGAGCTTTTGAAAAGCATTTTCCTGATTCGCAAATCAAAGTGGATGCCCTGCAAACCGGCGTCATCATCAGTGGCTCGGTCGCGCGTGCTGACCAAGTCTCGAATGTGATGTCCGTCGCACGTGATTTCTTTCCAACGAACGTGATCAATCAGCTTCAAGTCAATGGATCTCAGAATATCGCGATCAAGGTAAAAATTTACGAAGTCTCGCGTACCAAGCTTAGAAAATTGGGAGTTGACTGGTCGGTGATTGATCCTGATTTTGGAATCGTGTCCAGTGTTTCTCAAGTCATTCAAAGTTTCTCACTCACCACTGGCAACGCGACCGGCAACGGCAATGTGACGGTAGGAGTTATCAATGGCGACACTCAGATCAATGCTTTCATCGACGCCTTGGAAGTCCGTCAGATCGCCAAATTGCTTGATGAACCCGTGTTGATTGCTCAAAACGGTCGCCCAGCCGAGTTTCTTTCCGGTGGTGAAGTTCCCATTCAAGTCGCTAGTGGACTTGGCTCGAACGCGATTCAATTCCGTCCGTTTGGTACGAAGCTGGATATCGTTCCCATCGTGCAGGGGCAAGGCCAACTGACGCTGGAAGTTCGTGCAGAAGTTTCCGAGATTGCGAACGATCTCGCGGGAGAATCTGGCGTGCCTGGATTCCGCGTTCGACGTGTTAACACCGGTGTCAAAATGAAAGCGGGTCACACGCTGGCCCTCGCAGGTGACTATCGGGAAGACTCTCAATCGGAAATTCGTGGCACTCCGAAGCTCTTGGATATGCCCATCGTGGGAACGATGTTTCGCAAAGTCCAAGACGACTCGAACGAAACCGAATTGGTATTCTTGATTACGCCGCGATTCATCAGCGAAGTCGAACCCCATCAAGTTCCGCATCTTGGCCCTGGTCAATTGACAACCACTCCCTCTGATCGGGAATTGCTTCGAGATGGATATTTGGAAGTTCCCCGCTGCCAAGACGATTGCCCTATCTACGATCGCTTTGATGAATCAAATCCATCGTCGCCTTATCCACCATCGATGAACTATCAGTCAGCTCAGCCCGTCAAAACTGAAAATTCACCGCAACCCAAAAATGCCAGCGATAACAATCAGTTTCAGTTGAGTAAACAACAACCTTCCAATCCAGACCGGACTCAAACTCCCGCGCCTCGGGAGGCGAAAGCCTTTGGTGGTTTTAATTGGCCCTCGCTCAATCGATGAAATGGCATCTAGTCAACGACCAAAAGAAAATGTTGGCTTCCCTTCGACTGACCCGCAATTTAACACTTCGACAGGAGCCGGTTGCTGACCAGCGGATTGAAGAGACATTCAACTCCGCCTCGTATTCCACGCGCCTCGCCTGAAACATACTACAACCCTGGAAATCCTATGAGTGGTACCTTACGCATTTCAATCTGTGATCCAGATGAGAAGTCTCGCGAGAGCCTGAAAAGATTTCTCATCGGGATGGATCAAATTTGGTTGGAGGCCGATTGCTCTCGTTACGAGTTTTTTACTGAAATCATCGAACAAACGACCCCCGACGTGGCGATCGTCAATATTGACGGCGATGAAGCAAAAGCTCTATCCTTAGTCGAAAACCTGGCTCGTACGTATCCGTCGAGCGGCGTTGTCGTTGTCAGTCGACGCACCGATGGCCAGATGATCTTGAAGGCAATGCGAGCCGGTGCCAAAGAGTTTCTCAACTCGCCAATTCAACTTGAAGAATTAGTGGGCGCGCTGGAACGCGTCGGCTCATCCAACATTGGCGGATCGCGTAGTTCGAGCAGTTCCATTATCTCAGTTGCGGGATCGTCGGGCGGTGTTGGCACAACTTCCATCGCCGTCAATCTCGCCGTGTCTCTTGCGCAACAACCTGATCGCAGTGTCGCGTTGCTCGATATGGATCTTGCACTCGGAGATGCGGACGTGTTCTTGGACATGATTCCTGATTACACGTTGCTCGATGTTTCTCAAAACATCTCGCGGCTGGATTTGGCGCTCCTGAGAAAGTCGCTAACCAAACATGACTCGGGTGTTTACCTCCTTCCGCGTCCGGTTCAAATCGAAGACACGACACACATTACGACTGAAGACTTTCGCAAAGTGTTGGGGTTGATGAAAGCTTCGTTTAGTCACGTGGTCATCGATCTCTCGAAATCTTACAGTCGCCTCGACATCGCGGCTTTGGAAGCGTCGCAACACATTCTCTTGCTCACCCAACTTGATTTGCCCTGCTTGCGAAATGTCGTCCGACTGCTGTCATCACTGGAAACGTATCCAGGCGTGACCGACAAAGTCCGCGTGGTCGTTAATCGAGCCGGTTTAGACAAATCGCAAATCAGTTCCGCCAAAGCAGAAGAAACGATCGATCGCGAAATTTTTTGGCGCATCCCCAACAACTACAGCGTCATTTCCGAGTGTCGCAACAATGGCGTGCCGCTCATTCAACAAGCTCCCAAAGCGGCAATCACGCAGTCCATTTACGAACTCGGAGAAAAACTGTGTGGCAGCGCAGTCGCCAACGATGCCCCGACGACCGACTCCAAAAAAGACAAAAAGAATTGGCTTAGTTTTCTCCAGAAATAGCTGATGGGTTTGAGTCGTAAGCCCGATCTGCGGGCCATACGACGACGGTTGCGAATCTGAGATGGCCCGCAACCACCTCTGCAGGCTCAGTTTTGGTCGTCCCATTCTGCAAGTCGGGCGCGATCAGTCCACAGCTTAACTTATTGACATATTCGATTTACAATGTCGAGTATGTCCAAACCTTCGTCTCACCTTCCGCCGACTCAGATCAAGTCACGCTCGCGATGCTTGGCGTTCGTCATCGCGCTTTGGTTCTGCGCCTGCTTCGTCATTTCTGACTCGTTGCCAGCCCAGCAATGGTTCGCAGAGAAAGCCGATCCCGCCGACGTCGATTCCGCCAAAGAAGTTTTTTCTTCTCGCACGCTCCCCTGGTACGACTCAGAAACGGATGACGTCCGACCAATCAAGTTTCCGCCACGACCGCCCGCTGCGGTAAACGATCGTGATCAGATTCCCGCCGCTGCACAGCAACCTTGGTCTTCCAACAAAAAGTATACAACCGGCGGCACGCGTGCTGTATCGACGGGGCTATCACTAGTTGCTTGGATCGGATTGGGATTGATCATCGTCGCCCTGATTGCGCTATTGTTATGGGCTTTCTTTCGACTCGAATCCAAATCACGGGTTAGTTCAGAAAGAACGTATCGTCGATCGCTCGCCGATAGCATCAAACACCTTCCCTTTTCAGTCGATCAACCAACCGGCGACCTGTTATCGGCAGCTCGAACTGCCTACCAGTCCGGCGACTACCGAAACGCAATCATTTTTTTGTACAGCCACATTCTTGTTTCGCTCGATGAACAAGACTTCATTCGTTTGCAGCGTGGACGTACTAATCGACAGTATTTGCGAGATATCAAAAGCTACTCGTCGGTCAGCCGCTATTTTGAATCGGTAATGCAACCTTTCGAAGCAGTCTTTTTCGGCGATCACACGCTCTCGAAATCTGAATTTGAAATTCCTTGGAATCAGCTTGATTCGTTTCTCGCAGAGGTTCAACAATTACGAATTCGTCGGCAGTCGAATCTGGCCAATGGCTCCGCGGGCAGCCCTCCGCTTACTTCGACGATCGCTCCTAGCGCTCTCTCTTCAGTCCTACTACTCAGCATCGGACTATTAACGATAGGCTGCACTCGCCCTGCTGAAGAGCTAATCACGGATTACGGCAAGGTTACTGGCAATCGCGGCAATAGTAGCGTCAACGGCACCAGCGTGCTGGCGGGTATGTTTGAAAGAAGTGGTTGTCGTGTCAAACGGCTGAATCGAATTTCACCTCGGCTTAACAAGTACGAAACCATCATTTGGTTTCCAGATGATTTTTCACCGCCATCGTCCGAAGTAATCGTGGCTCTGGAAGAATGGTTGAGCGAAGGTGACGAACGGCAGTTGATCTAT
>JBGSKR010000439.1:0-3849 GCA_041741135.1 Mariniblastus sp. | reverse complement strand
GGATGGACATTCTTGTCCGTCCAAATTCATACTTCGTAGGATGGACATTCTTGTCCGTCCACATTCGAGTCTTCGCTGAAGTTCGAATCTCGAACAGAAAGAAAAACGAAACTTAAATGAGCGCACTTTTGAAACATCTGGAATGGCTAGACGATCAAGCCCCGTTGATGTTGTCGCTGGTTGAGGAATTGTGCAATCAAAATTCGGGAACCACGAATCTGGGTGGCTTGCAGAATGTTGCGACACGATTGACCGGTCTTTTCTCGCAACTGAAAGGTGACATGGAGGTGCTCGATTCGGGAACGTATTCCGAGCTGAGCGATGAAGGCATCGTGCTCGAGCATGGACTTGGGCAAATGGTCCGTATTTCGAAGTGGCCGAAAGCGAAACGCCGAGTCGCGTTATGTATTCACATGGACACCGTTTATTCCGCCAATCATCCGTTTCAAAAATGTCAGCGATTGCCCAACGGATATCTTAACGGTCCGGGCGTGGCTGACGCGAAGGGCGGGTTGGTGGTCATGTTGCATGCTTTGCTCGCACTTGAGCGCAGCCCTCTCGCGGGCCAGTTGGGTTGGGACGTATTGATCAACGCCGATGAAGAAATCGGCTCGCCGGGCAGTGCCGCGATGATTGAATCGCTCGCGCGCAAGTGCGATTTTGGTTTGCTGTTTGAACCGACGTTGCCCGACGGCACGATGGTTTCATGGCGGAAAGGCTCTGGCAGTTTTAACTTCATCGTGCGCGGTCGTTCAGCGCACGCCGGGCGAGATTTTGAGAACGGACGAAATGCAATTGTGGCGGCAGCGAAACTGGCGACCGCAGTTTCAGCGCTAAACACCGATCCGGAAGTGACTTTTAATGTTGGTAAAATCAGCGGTGGTGGACCGCTCAATATGGTGCCTGCACTGGCAATTTTGCGTATCAATGTGCGAGTGAAAACGGTCGAGCAACAGGCGTTCTTGGAAAATCAATTGGCGGATTTGGCGGAAGTGGCAGGTCGAGAGGACGGAATCGCAGTCGAACTGATGGGCGAGTTTTCGTCGCCCCCGAAACCATTGTCACCCGACGTGGACGAATTAAAACGGCAAATCGAATCGGCGGGTCGTTTGGTCGGAGTGAATGTCCGCTGGCAAGGCACTGGAGGGACTTGCGATGGGAACAAATTCGCGTCCTTTGGCTTGCCAAACATCGATACGCTGGGACCGTGTGGCGGCAGCATCCATAGCCCAGACGAATTTCTGATTCCCGAAAGTTTAGTCCCACGAACCAAACTAGCCGCAACCGTTTTGCTGCTGGAAGCAATGCGACTCCGTAATTCCTGAGTCGACTTTTTGAACGAAACTGATATCGAAGCGTGAATTCGAAAGATTGCCAATCAGTCGGATTGATTAATTCTTTCATGCGTTTCGAATTTGATGATTGACACACGGTTCTTGAATGGCACAATGTTAAGCAGATTATTAGCTCAACCCGCATAATCATCAGGCTTTCTTCAGCACCTATTTTTTAAATCACGTTTTGTAACTTCCCAAAATACTGAAGGGACTCGCCATGAGCTGGCTTCGCAGACTACTTTCGCCAACCCTGTTTCCTACCTTAGCGCGGCGCCGTCACAAGGCTCGCCAATCGGGGATGATTCGGCCCTTGAGCCTCGCTGCATGTTGGCGGGAATGGCAGGGCCAGACTTGTCACTGCTGCCCAGCGACATGGTGGCGTCGGCTTATGTTTTTATCGGAGACCATAGTTCGAGCAACTCAGAAAAATGGGACATGACAATTGGCGGGCAAACCCATTCGGCTCTCGACTATGGCGAAGTCCAACGCGACAAACGCGATTTCGCCAAAGGCGAATCGTATGACGTCACTGTCTCGCACGTCGGCAGCACTTATGCGACCGGAAACGAAGACTATGACTACCGAGCTTGGGTGGATCGTTACGCCAATCCAGCTTGGACGTCTGGCAATCCAGTTCCCACAGGACATGAGTTTTTCGTAACCGACCCGCAGCAGCTATTTCAGCGG
Source organism: Mariniblastus sp. (assembly GCA_041741135.1). GTDB lineage: Bacteria > Planctomycetota > Planctomycetia > Pirellulales > Pirellulaceae > Mariniblastus. Next base: position 1,825 of record JBGSKR010000439.1, on the reverse strand, counting down.
CGTTATTTTTCTGATAACGGCGTGACCGACCCAACCCTCGGCAAATATGCCCAGTTGCATTTTCCTGGCATCGATCTGGACATCGATTCTGACAACACGGGAGTCGTCGAGAACAGCCTCAATGAGGATGTGCTTGAAGCGGATTCGACCGAAGGAGCCTATATTTCTGTCTTTTCAGGAGACATCGACGGCGACGGTATTCAGGACAACTATGATTTCGATGGGATCGCCGGTGCTTTCTTTTCGGAAGTGAAGCTTTCGCTCAGTTCCAATCTCGCACACGCTGGAGCGACTGGCAGCAACATTATGCTGAGCTTCGATTTCGAAGACGCTGGCTATGGAACGACGCCAACTAATAAATTGTTTCGCTTGTGGACCAAGGATGCGTGGGAGGTTCGCACTGCCAGCGATCTGATTTCTGCTGGATCACCGATTTCTGCCAGTTCGATTGGCCTTGAGCCGGGCGGAACAGTGTCTTTGTATTTGGAATCGGTAAATCCAACTCGTCGCACTGTCCATTTTGATCCGATCTCGGTCACCGCCGCCGTAACCGCGAATTGGGTGGGAACTCTGACGGATAAAGTTCATGCACGTGGGATCGAACAGTTGTGGCTGGATTTGGACATCGACAGCGACAACAGCAATCAAATAGATCGAACGAATGCTGAAGACAATATCGAAGAGAGTTCGCCAGGCAAGATCATTGTTTCTGCACTTGATGATCGAGATGGCGACGGGATTCGAGATTGGGCGGACGGATTTAATGGCGATGGAATTTTAGGAACGCCAGACGACGAAGCCCCACATCTCACCCCAATCGTTGTGGAAATCCCAAACAAATATTTTTCTAAGCTTGAACCTCGCGACTATGAGTTCAATTTTGTGTCGTTTGACTACAACCAAGGCCCCCTGACTTGGGGACTTACGGCTGAACGAGACAGCGAAGGGTCACTGGTTGTTCCAACGTCGAATACAGGAACAATTCGTCTTTGGAAGAACGATACCGTGCGCAGTGTGGATGATTTTATCATCGAAGACAGGCCAATCAGTCTCCAAGATTTGGGTATTGGTACCGATGGAACTTTCACAATTTATGTGGAAGGTATTCATCCAAGTAAAGTACCTGGGGATGTTGAAATTATTGTAAAATTTGAACATCTTCATGGTTTGCCAAAACGGCCCCTTGGGTCTGACAGGGTCGTGCTGACTGTTATTCGGGCTGATTTGGATGTAGACAGCAATAACAACAACACTGTTGAATCAGACAATGACCTAGAAGATAAAATTGAAACGAATGTGGACCTGCCCGGGAAGGTTCTAATTGTAAATCTGACTGATAAGGACTTGGATGGCGAGCAAGATTTCTTTGACAATTACCAGTTTGTACCAGGTGGAAGTACGAATGATATTGTATCGCCTTCAAATGCCGGATTTGCGGAAGTAAAACTGAGAATCCCACCGGAGATGCCCGGCTTTGAAGGCCAATGGAAAGTCGAACTGAACTATGATTCCGCAGAAGTCTGGAATAGCGATAATAACAGCTACGGTCGCTCAACTGAAATTGGAACTGGAAAAATTCGTCTGTGGACTAAGCCCTCCGATCAGCCTCGGCACAAGGCACCACTAAACTCACCTGGAAATGGCGATTACGTTACCCCCGGTACTTACAGTGCTGCCGAACTTGGATTTTCAAGCACAACTCGCGAGATCACTTTATACGTGGAAGCGGTTAGTCCAAGCCTATCGGTTGGTGACATTACTATTTTGTTGACAACCTCTCTCGCAGTCGCGGCGAGCGGAAGCAATCAACATCCAGAAGCTTTTG
>JBGSKR010000438.1:0-4379 GCA_041741135.1 Mariniblastus sp. | reverse complement strand
GCAGTCACAGCCGAAGAGGTCGCTTTCGAGGCCGCCGACGTTTTGTATTTTTCGTTGGTTAAAATGCTGGGGGCAGGCGTTAAACTAGAGACAGTCCACCAAGAACTGGCGCGGCGGATGAATCGTGTCGTCCGCCGCCCGCCGGGAATAAAGAGTTAACCGGAAAGTAACCCATGATGACCAATACAACCCAGCAATCTCCGCTGAAGCTGATTGATGCTGCGGATTTTGAACCGGAACTGCTATCCCATTCGCTGGATGCTCTCACGCTGACCGCAACACAAGAGATCATTGACGACGTGCGTCTGCGAGGTGAATCCGCAATCCGCAGTTACGCGAGCCAGTTCAATGAACGGATGGAAGATGAACCGCTACTGATAGGTCCGGAGAAGCTAGAAGAAGCTGCGCGACGAGTCCCCGCCACTGACATCGAATTGCTGCGACGGGTCGCGCATCGAATCGGCGACTTTGCGGACTCTCAGCTCGAATGCTTGCAAGAGCTGACCATGAAGATTCCCGGCGGCACGGCTGGGCATACAATCGAGCCGATCGCTCGAGTCGGCTGTTACGCACCCGCCGGTCGATTTGCTTTACCTTCAACCGTATTGATGACGGTGGTGCCGGCACTCAGCGCTGGTTGTGAATCAATCATTTTGGCGACGCCAAATCCGTCGGATTTGATGCTGGCGACCGCTGCGGTCGCGGGCGCATCCCAAGTTCTTGCCATTGGTGGGGCGCATGCGATTGCGGCGATGGCTTATGGTTTTGACGATTTTGAACGCTGTGACTTGATCGCCGGGCCGGGCAATCGTTGGGTAACAGCCGCCAAGAAATTGGTCAGCGGTGATTGCGGAATTGATATGCTCGCTGGCCCATCCGAGCTGGTTTTGGTTGCGGATGAATCAGCCAATCCGAAAACAGTCGCCGCTGATTTGTTGGCTCAAGCCGAACATGACACCGACGCGCGTCCGTTTCTGGTGACGATCAGCCGACCTTTTGCTCAACGCGTTTGTGATGCACTGGAAGCTCAACTCCAAGATTTGCCGAACCCGGATGTTGCTCGCCGAGCATTGCAAAACGGAGCGGCAATCATCGTGGATTCGATCGAGCAAACGATCGAGATTGTCAATTCGCTCGCGCCCGAGCATTTGGAGTTGCACTGTGAGAATGCGGAACATTTGGCTGGCGAAATCAACCACGCGGGATGCCTGTTCATTGGTGAACAATCCGCCGAGGTGTTTGGTGATTATGGAGTCGGCCCGAATCATACTTTGCCAACCGGTGGGACTTCGCGTTGGAGTGCGGGACTGAATGTTTTTACTTTTTCGCGCGTGCGGACTTGGTTGAAACTGGATTCTCCTCCACAGTCGTTGATCGACGACACGGTACGACTTGCCGAACTCGAAGGCCTGATTGCTCACGCTCATGCGGCCAAGCGTCGCGAGGTGTAGAAAAATCTATTCACGATTCAAACAGCATTTTGAAGAATCGTAAGTGTTGAAGAATTGAGCCACCAGCCTACTCCGCGATTCTCCGTTCCTCCGCATTTCAAAACGACATGAAAACGATTGCAAAGTTACAATCAGAAACTAACTGTCCGTAATAAATATTGACAATGCGATGCGGGGCATCGACCAAAGCGATAGATTCGAGCATGATTTACGCTGAAAATTTTTTAAAGCGCGGAGGTGCGGAGTATCGCGGAGAAAAAGTTGTGGAAAGAAGAAAAAAGAAAAATCCTCTTATTATCATTCTTGCTTGATCCACCAGCATCGAACGACATAAATACAATGCAAATATTGACTACCGACGAAATGTGGAAGTTGGGCGATTTCGAATTTCGGATTTCCCGTCCGCATCGTTTTGGAATCGTGATTCATGGAGTTGCTTCTGATTCTTGCGGCGATTTAACCGACGATTATTTGCATCAGATTTTGTTGACTCCGGAAAATCGTGCCGAGTTTTTTGGATTGATTGATGCGGTGGGATTGGTTGTTTGCAAAAACGTGAAAACCGAGGCCGCCAGCTATCGCAAAGTTCGGGGCAAATCGAGCAGCGGAAAACTGAGCCAAGCGGAATACTATCATCACGACGGCTGTTCGTGTCCCACCAAACCGCAACTGGTTGAGATTCGGATGCCGCATCAGGCGGTGCCGCGAAACGTTGCGACGGCGATTGCTGCCTTTCCCGATGTGATGCGAGCCATGTTTTTGTCACTTCCGGAAACGTTGCGACTGGACGATGAGGCCGAAAGTCTTCGACACGAACTCGCGAGTGCGGCAGACGATGGTTGGCGCGATTTGCTGCTGGAAGTGGACCAATGGGATCGACTGCAAGGGCAGCTTACGCGATTGGTGCGAAAAGAAATGACCGCCGAGGCTTGCCGCGATTATTTTCGCGATGTCGATAGGATGGCAGGGGCTTATGATCTGCCGTGGGAGATGGGGGAAAGCCGCTTGATGCTCAATCATTCCGATAGCTTGGCGAGCACAATGCAACATCGACGCGCGTATCAAACCGCTCGCAGTTCCAACGAGAAAAATGGAAGTCTCGTAAAACGCTGGACTGCCGAAGAGGTGTAGGCTTCAAACAAGCTGGAAGCTTATGCCACAGCGAAATCACAAGCTAGAAGCTTATGCCACTTACCATCAAACAATCAATCGCATTTCTTGTTTTACGTCCCGCAACTGATCGTCGATTTTGCTGATCAGCCGCGATTGAATCGGGAACCCGACCACCATGACCAACAGTCCCAATCCGATGATGGCCAGATTCACGGTGTTTTGCTCGATGAAGAACACGATCAAATTCAAAAAAATAGCACCGTCAATGATCGCGGAAAAAACGATGCGGCGAAAAACCAAACTCGCCAGCGAGCCCTCGATGATCTTATCGTCCAATTGATCGGAGTCGCGAAACCGGATGACCTCTGCTGCGATTTGCGTTGACGAGGTTGCGATTAGGTTGGGCACGATCCACGCCAATCCGAGCATGGCGAACCCAGTGATCGCGCCCAGCAAGCTCATGATTCTTCCGTCGCCTGGGAACTTGCTCCAATCGGTCATCGTCAAAATGATTCCGGTAAAGAAAAACGCGCCGATCAAAATTGCCGCCGCGATCAATTGGATCAGCAGCAATTTCGGTTTCGCACGTTGGACTTGCGTGGGAGAGAGCATTTAGTCTTTGCCTAGTTTCTCGACTAAAAGTGCGGCGGCTTGCGGGTCGTCGGACTTTACTAGCCGATCGATGTCGGGCTGTTTGACGCCCAATTTGGCGAGATGATTGGCGATACTTTCCCAGTGCTTCTGGCGTTTCTTGCCCTCGGAAAGATAGAGCTCGGTGATGATTTCCTGAGCCCGTTGCAGCGAAATATTTTCGCGATTGTCGTAGTAATTGCGAATGATATTTTGTTGGTACTTGGTTCGTTCAGCCATGTTCGAATCGTTTGGGTTGGAGAAAATTTGGGAGAGTCAACAACATTCAGCAAGAATTTTCAGTGAGTGCAAACCTACTCGTCATCATCTTCGGCGATTGGAATTATGTCTGGTGATGTAGAAATCGCGTTGGCTACATTTTATGATTTTAGCGACTGTAGCGGCAATCCCACGAGCGTGGCAGCGGCAAACTAAATGTACGATGGACATTCCTGTCCGTCGATCGAATGGTCGGACAGGAATGTCCAACCTACTCACAGAAATTAGTCGGACACGAATGTCCAACCTACGCTTTTATGATGCTAGTTTCAAAACTAAACCACGCCTCGCGACGCTCGCAAAATCAAGATACACGTCGGCGCGTGGGTGATCTCGCCCGCCAGTACCATTTTCATGGCATCTGCAAGTGGCATAACTACCGTTTCAATTTGCTCGGTACCTTCTGGAGCAGCAGCCACCGAACACAGTCCTCGAGCAAAGTAAAGCTGTGTCGGAGATACAACAACGGTCGTAATTGGATCAACACTACCAAGGAATTCCCAACGCTCGGCGATCAATCCAAGTTCTTCTTGCAACTCGCGTTTCGCCGAGGTCAATGCATCTTCACCGGCATCGATCCCGCCGCTGACGGCTTCAAGGGAAACTCGTCCAATTCCGTAATGAAACTCTTTGGTGAGATGCACGCAATCATCATTATCAATCGCAAGCACACTAATGCCCGACTTTAAATGTACGACAACATGTTGACCGTCTAATCCATCGGGACGAATAACTTGATCAAGTCTGACGCAGATAAAGGCATCAGAATAAACATTGTTCGATTTCTTTATCTGCCAAGGGCCGTATGATTCCATGAGAATTTTAGATGGTCAGCAAATTTTTTTTGGACAGCAAGAGAAAAAGGGTTATGATAAATCGTACTCCATTTAAGAGAGCGTGACCAAA
>JBGSKR010000437.1:0-9365 GCA_041741135.1 Mariniblastus sp. | reverse complement strand
CTTTCAGCAGCCGCACCAGCATCCAATGGCCATGCACGCTACTGTGCCAATCAAAACAACCGAAAAACGCGGGATGCATTTCACGCGGCGTTCGCACGGAAGCCGCATCAACGACCACGTTGCCGGGTTTGTTGGGAAACTCGGTTTGAATGTTCTTCAGCGCCAGTCGAGCGAACTGCGTGACTTGGGCGGCAGAAAGTTTTTCACCAAGTCGAGGAATGGGCGTCGGTTGTTGAGCAGATTCGTCGCCGGTCTCAGCGGAAGTCTGCGCGGCAATTGAAGAAGGAAGTGAGATTGCGACAAATCCCGAAATGAAAATGATTAAGACGATGGTGTTGAAACTGAGATTTTTCATCCACTTAATCTAGCCGCTTTGCCAAACAATGGCAACGAATATCTTAGCTCGTGTTTTAAAATTCAAAATGCCAACGTAAGCGGCAGGGCGCAAGCCCTCCGGTAACGCAAAATCTAAGCTGGGCCTTGCGAAACCGGACGGCTCGCGCCGTTCCGCTACCATTTTAAAACACGTTCTTAGGCAACTGGACTACGTTTCCCATCGAGGCTATACGTTTTTGGACAGGATAGACATGATCTACAGGAATATTCTCAGTCCGTCAAAACTTCCACTTAAAAGTCGTAGATGCATCTTGTCGATCTTGTAAATCCTGTCCCATTTCAAAATCTGTTCCAACGCCTGACTTTCTGAGCCAGGCAAGCACGCTCAATCTGCCGATTAGCGGAACTTCTATCCCAAACTGCGTTCGAGGTGCTGGATGTGGTTTCGCACGCCATCGAGATCGGGATTGATTCTCAACGCCAACCGAAATCCTTCGAGCGCCGCAGAGGCATCATCAAGCTGAAGGCAACAATGCGCCAAACCCATGGCGGCTGGAAAATGGTATCGATTGCAATTCAGCGTTTCCTGACAATCTTCAATCGCAGCTTCAAACTCGCCTTCCGCACAATACGCAAGCGCCCGCTGATTCCAAGCTTCTCCCAGAGTGGGATTCTGATTAATCAAAATCGTTGCCAGATCGATGACCTCGTGAAGTTGGTCTTGGTTGTTTAAACGATACAGGCGTTGCACGGCAAATTGTTGAGCTGGTGTTCCTTGTCGGCCCCAAATCTCGCGGATGCCATGATCAGCCAACATGCGAACCGCGCGATCATCATCGCTAAGTGCTCGCCCCATCGTTTCGTTACAAGAAAAATCTCCCAGAAAGCCGATTGCCAGAACGGCGGCACGGCGGGCCAAGCGGTCGCCGTTCTCTGCCAGTCGAGTCAGTGTGGCGATGTTGTAATTTCGCGACACCGACCAGATGAAATCGGCGGAGCTTTCGTTTGACAAATATTGCTGGTAATATAGCTCCAGCATCGGATAACGGCTGCGAGTTTCCGTCATAGTGGGTCTTGCTCCGGGATTGAAATTGCACAGCGATTGGCGGCGAATCAAAAGCCGATTGGCTTCCATCAACTCGACGAATGGCGAGTTCGCTGGCAGGTGTCTGGTAACAATCCCTCAGTCTAATTCGAGCACCCCTGCCCGACAACATTGCAATTTACGGGATGACAGCAAATTAGTTCATTTTCAAAAATGATTTGTCAAACAATGTCAAACCTTAACGAATATATCGACTGGGTGAGGTGGCCGTGAACAGACGCTTTGAATTGCCGATTCGAAGTGCAATGAACTGCAACGCGCAGCTCATCGCAGCCTATTGGCATACTGCGCGAGCCGGCCTTTTCGTTGGTGTTGTCGTGCTGATGGTGTCTCCGCTTGCGGTCGCTGCGGCACAATCGGCACAGCCCGAACAACCGAAATGGCGAACGGGAAACGAACTCGACAAGCATCTTCAAACATCGCTGTCGGTCTCATGGAACGAAAGAGAGTTACATGATTGCTTGAGTAATTTCAGCGAACAGCAACAGATCGCGATCTGGATTGACCGCCGCGTCGATCCTTCGATGGCACTGACCTATCAAGCGACCAACGTCACTTTCGAGCAGATATTGTGGGAAGCCGCCAAACAATCGCTCAAAGAATCATCCAGTGCCAACCACAAATGGAGCGACGACGCGAGCGAGTTAGGCGTCTGCCGATTGGATGATTTTTACTATGTCGGCCCCAGCGAAACAGCCGCTGTGCTGCCGCTGTTGTGGAGTCGGTTGAAATCTGAAACGACGGACATCAAAAGCCGCTCGCAAGTTCGTTGGCATCAACGCGATAAACTCCATTTGCCGATGCTGACCAATCCGGCAGAAGCGCTGTTGCGGCTTACCGAACAGAATGAGTTTCAACTGCTGGGCGAAAATTTGCCGCACGATTGCTGGCGTCAGCAACGGTTGCCTTCGGTGTCGCTTGATCAACAAGTCGCCATGCTAACCATCGGATTTGGAAAATGGTTTGAGCGATCCACCGATGGACAGAAGATCCAGTTGATCAATATTCCGCAGTTCGAAATCGAGCGTATGAAATTCAATTTATCGGAACGAACCGTAATTGATCTGGCCCGATTAAAATCAGCCTTTCCAGATTGCAAGCTCACCGCGACTCGCAGTTCTTTGACAGCGACAGGAACGCCCGAGCAGCTTGCCGCAATTCAATCAGTCATCGTGAGATCGCAGCGACCATTGCCGGTTAGCGCCAGCGATGAGAAACAATTTACGTTAACGACTAGCGCGGCTCGCGGCAGTATCCTTGCCACCATCGCTCAACAGACTGGCAATCAATTAAAATTCGATCCGTCACTAAACGCGACGCTACAGCAAATCATCGATCTGAAAGTTCAGCAAGTCTCGCTGAACGATTTGATCGAACGCGCGCTCGAAGGAACCGGGGCGGGTTACCGCATTGCCGAGGGTAAACTGGAAATCTTCGTTCCGTGAGCGGCAACGCTGTGAATCATTCGTAGCGGAACGGCGCGAGCCGTCCGGTAACGTTGGTTTGTTACGAACCGGAGGGCTCGCGCCCTACCGCTACAATTGCTTAGTTTTAACCGGAGGGCTCGCGCCCTACTGCTACAATTGCACAGTTTTGCGAGCAAAAAATGCTTCACAGCGTTTCTTGAACGAGCTCACTGCGAAACTTTTTTGAGCACCGTCACACCCATCGGTGGGATTGATAACGCGATTGAGTCCGCGCGACCTTGGGCCTTGATTTTCTTGGAATCGATTCCCATGCCATTACCAACATTGCTGCCGGCATAAAACTGGGAATCGCTGTTGAAAATTTCGACGTAGTGACCCGGTTCGGGAACGCCCAGTCGATACTCCTTGCGAACTGCGGGCGTGAAGTTGCAACACACGACCACAAAATCATTTGGGTCTTTAGCACGGCGGATGTAACCAATGACGCTCGCTTCGCGGCTTTGGCAATCGATCCATTCAAAACCACCGCTCTCAAAATCGACTTCATGCAACGCCGGTTCGCGCCGATAAAGAGCATTCAAATCGCCGACCATTTTCTTCAGTCCTGCATGCGAATCCCATTGCAGCAAATCCCATTGCAACGTCGAATTCACATTCCATTCGTTCCACTGTCCCCATTCACAGCCCATGAACATCAGTTTCTTGCCGGGGTGTGTCCACATGTACGAATACAGCAATCGCAAGTTAGCGAATTTCTGCCACAGGTCGCCTGGCATTTGATCGAGCAACGATCCTTTGCCGTGAACGATCTCATCGTGCGAGAATGGCAGCATAAAATTTTCAGTAAACGCATAAATCAAACTGAACGTTAATTCGTCGTGATGGTACTTGCGATGGATGGGGTCTTTGTGAAAGTAACGAAGCGTGTCGTTCATCCAGCCCATGTTCCACTTGATGCTAAACCCAAGTCCCCCCGTCGTAGTCGGACGCGAGACACCGCCAAAAGCCGTCGATTCCTCGGCCAACGTCAGTACGCCGGGAAACGCTTCGTGGACTCGGTCGTTCATCGTTCGCAGAAAATCAATCGCACCTAAATTTTCACGACCGCCGTATTTGTTTGGAATCCATTGTCCTTCGGTGCGGCTGTAATCGAGGTACAGCATCGAAGCGACCGCGTCGACTCGCAGTCCGTCAATGTGATATTTCTTCAGCCAGAACATCGCATTGGAAACCAAAAAATTTCGGACTTCATTGCGTTCGTAGTTGAAGATCAGCGTGTCCCAATCCGGATGTTCGCCTTGTCGCGGATCAGCGTGTTCATACAACGCTGTGCCGTCAAACTTCGCTAATCCATGGCCATCTTTTGGAAAGTGAGCTGGCACCCAGTCGATGATCACGCCTAAACCGTGTTGGTGGCAGTAATCCACGAAGTACATAAAATCTTCGGGCGTGCCGTAACGGCTGGTCGTGGCAAAATAGCCGACGGTCTGATAGCCCCAACTGCCAGTGTAAGGATGTTCGGTTACCGGCATCAATTCGATGTGCGTGAAACCAAGCTCGCGGCAATACTCGACAATCTGGTGCGAGATGTCACGATAGTTCATCCAGCCGTTTTCGCGACTTTCATCGTGACGCCAGCTTCCAAGATGCAGCTCGTAAACGGAAATCGGCTGCTCCTCGACTTTGCTTTTCGCACGCTCTTGCATCCAAGCGTCATCGTTCCATTGGTAGTTATCGAGGTCTTGAACGACTGAGGCAGTCTTCGGTGGCAGCTCACTGTAAAATCCGAACGGGTCGGATTTGTCGACGACTTGTCCGTGGTAATCGGTGACTCGGAATTTATAAATTTCACCGGCGGCGATGCCCGGCACAAACGCTTCCCAGACGCCGCTGCTGGCGTTGGGACGCAGTGGATTCATTCTGCCATTCCAGCCGTTGAAGTCACCCACGACTGAAACGCTTTTGGCGTTCGGTGCCCACACGGCAAAGTTGACTCCTTGCACGCCATCGACGGTGCGAAGATGGGCACCCAGTCGTTCATAAAGATCGTAATGATTGCCTTCGTTAAACAAATGGATGTCCATGTCGGACAGAAGTGGTTTAACGACAGTAGCTTTCGGTGATTTCATGGGTTTACTGCCTTGCAGTGCGAACGGTGCGAAATTAGTTGGTAAGATCGTATAGGAAGTAATAGTGTTCACGCGAAGTCCTTTTAAGTTAAGTCTTTACAGCGGTGCTGTCCACCGCCAATATCGTTGGGTTTGGGGTCGCTTCTCGGGTGTCACGCTTCAGAATGCAGATGTGATTAGATGTAGATTCAATTTGGCACATAGCCAAACGCCCTGCCCTGCCCGACAGGTTTGATTCGATCCGCCAAGCCTTCGTGCGACAGCGACGAACCGGAGAAAGAAAGCTGACGAGCGGTTTGAATTTCGCCAAAGGAAATACGGTTTCGTGCCGACGGACGGGATCGCTCGGGTTCAGGAGCATCAAAATCCCAGATGCGGCAGGTGATTCGGTGAAACTGCATGGCTTGATCGACGCGGCGCCAAAGATCACAATTTTTGATCGGGGACATCTGATCAAAGTTCTCCCATTGCCAACCATTTTCTTTCCACAGCGAAATCCCAATTCGGATTCCATTGCCAACAAATCGGCTGGGCGTGATCAGCGTCACGCGAGATGGTTGTTCGAGGGCTTCGAGTCCTCGCACGACGGCGAGTAGCTGTAACCGCTCCCCCCATAGGCCCGGTTCGTGTTCTGTTACTTCAATGCGTTCAGTCGATCCGATTTCTTCCAGCACGAATCGCCATGTCCCCCCCTGATCTGCCGAGTCAGAGTTGGAATGAGTTTGAGTAAGTAACAGGAAATGGGGAGCGGTTGTTTGTGGCATCACGACACCTGAGAGACACTGTGGTCAGGTAAAAACGGTACAAGGGCGTTGGGTTAATACGACCTTCCGTTGTCGTCGGTTTTTGCCATCCACTGGCAGACAGAAAATTCAACTCGCCTTCGCGACGGCGGTATCTTCTCTGACAAAAAAGATATCGGCAAGCTTTACCGAGAAAGAAAAGTCTATCTGTAAGAAAATCTTCAGTTCATCGTTAGAGTCGATTGAACATTCCTTACAAACCGGATGATCATTGCTGTTTCGCAAACCAGCGCAACTCTTCCGCGATCCCTTCCGCCAACGAATCGGTTCGCCACTCAGGCGGCAAAACGTTCCAAGCGTAAGTCTCGATCTCGAAATGGCCGCACTCGACACCAAACTCTTTCATCGAAACCAAACAATTGCCGATTTCATTCTGAGTGGTCCCAATCAGCCCAAGCGTCTCGGAGAAAATCGGCACGTGAAAATGGACTCGCCACTCGCCCGCCGGATTTCCGTTGGCGGCGAGAATCGCCAACGGAAGATCTTCATAGAAAGTCGTTTCGCCATCCATTCGAACGGAAGTCTGATGCAAATAGCGAGGCTCGACAAATGATTCAAGCTGACTCATCATCTGCGTTCGCTCTTTATCAGAGCGATTCGAGAAATTGACCGAGATCGCAGAAGAGACTTGGACTTTTCCAACTCGAATTCCAGCGTCACGATATGTCTTCATCGCCGTGGCTTGATCTTCAAACATTACCGCCGAGTGGCAAACGTCGTGACACACGCCGATGTGTCGCAGAATCGTTTCGTCTTCTCTACTGTCCTTGCCCGATAGCAAATAACGCTGAAAAAACTCGGTCACATCATGACAGGTATCGAAAACGCAACCCGGTTCTGGTTCGATACAGAGAATGGTCTCGCGTCCCGATCGTGCCGCAATCGCAGCCAAATGTCGCGCCATGTGTCGCAAGTTTTCAGCGCAGGCGACCTGAAATGCGATGTCGTTCGCAGAATCGCGTTGATCTCGCCAACCAAGTGGCAATGTCGAAATCGATGCAGGCAATCCGGCGGGCAACAAGGCGTCTTGAATATCAGCCAATCGTTTGGTGTGTGTCAGTCGGTCTTGGTCGGCCCACGTGGGCTGGTACACCGAGTGTTTCACGACGGCTTGATGGAAATCGCCGAAAGGAAAACCATTTAGCGTAAACGGTAGCATACCATTTTCGCTCAGCCAATTTTTGAACTGCTCAAGGCTCTCTGAATCGCTCAGTTCACTTGCCGCCGTGTTGCTCAGCCACAGTCCAAAAGGCAACGGCTCGTGCGGACAAACGGCGACTTTGACAGCGAGCGCATATTTGCGGAGGTTCTGTTTGACTTCCTCGATCGTCTGTCCCGCGTGAACGTTGCCGCAGTATCCAAATTGCATGTTTGCTTAACTCATCTAAAACGTAGCTTGGACATTCCTGTCCGAGCAATCAAGTCGACGGACAGGAATGTCCATCGTACTTATAATGATCGCAGTTACTTCTGAACTGACCCCAACCCCAACGCAGCAACCGCCAGCACCACCCAAGCTGTAATCAGACTCAACCCGCCAACTGGCACAACATGCACCATCCATTTTTCATCCAGCAGCACCCAGCCGTACAGCATCCCTGAAAAAAACACAGTTCCCATCAACATCAATCCAGCGGCGATTGAAAGCGATCGACGTCTTTGAGTGATTCCGATCAACGTGCCGATCAGAATCAAACCGAGAGAATGAGCCATTTGATACTCGGTTCCTGTCTTCCAGTTGGCCAGCCGTTTTGCCAAATCTTCGACGTCGTTTTCCGGAAATCGCTTTGTCAGTAGCAACTCCAAGCCATGAGCGCCCCAAGCGCCCATGCCAACCGCGAGCGCAGCCGAAACGCTGCCGATGAAAATCCAGATTCGTCCGTTCAAGTTCGTTGTTCCTTTTACTCGAGCAGCCAACATTGAAGCGAATCACCGCTGGAGACGAACAGTCGATTTACGCCACCCGCTTCCGACACTGCCAGTCCCGTTATCGCTGCCTTGATGCGCACTTGGCCCACGAAAACGCCGTCATGGGAAAATAGGTTGATGCGATTGTCCACGTCAGCCACTGCGATCAGTGCTAACGAAGTCGAAAGCTTTCCGAACGCAACCGACTCAATCTCGTTTTCGAACAACTGCGAACCAATCGGCTGCTGCCAGTTGATTCTACCCTCCTGAGAGAATCCACACGCAAACCAGTTTTGATTTAGCTCTGAAGCGATCAAACAACTCGTTGATGGCAGTTCCGGCGGCGAGATACTCAGTCGATGATAATTTAAACCCGCTATGGCCGGAACGAGGTCTTGAGGAACGGCGACAGAACTGAATCCGTCAGCGGTAACATAGAACATGTCATCGCCAGCGCGAGTCATCGCTCGCACATTCAGTTTGATGATTCGCTTCGCTTGACCGTTGCCGATATTCAGTCGATACACTCCCTTCTCGCCATCAAACGCGACCAGTAAATCGGCGGGAGACTCCGGTTCGTCGCTCGTGAACATAGCATCACGAATGCCGTCGTGTTCAATGCCGATGTCTGGCACAGCGGCGACCCGTTTCCAATCTTTGTCAAACAAAAAGACTTGACGGCCTTTGACGTGAAACGCGGCCCATTGAATGGGCGGACTGGAATCGAGCGTCGGCGGCTTGATCGGAGGCGGAACCATTCGCAGACAACTGACCGCCGTTTCGACGGGCAAATCCAGTTCGTGCCTTGCGACAACGCGACCGGTCGTATCGACTTCCACGATCGTTCGCCAACCATCGAAAACTAAAATCTTTGGCGTCTCACCGCTACGATCGATGTAAACATTGCCGGGCTTTTGAAGCTGCGTTTTCTCCCATTCCAATTTTGGTTTTAACTCTCTCAGCGGTAGCGAATTTTCAGAGGATTGCGAATTCGAATCGAGACCGGTTTTCGGATCAGTCGTCGCCTTTGGATTTACCGGCGCTTTCACAGCCAACTGCACACCAGCGATTTTGGCGGCACTTACCGCAGTCAATTGTTCGTGGTAGTCATTCAAGTACTCGTCATACTTTTCTCTCATCTCGCTGGCAATATCTTCGCCGGCGACGACTCGGTCGAGTGCGGCTTTCAATTCTGCTTGCCATTGGTCATCCGAAAGTGCTCTCGCAAATTGAACCTTTAAATTCTTGTCCAGCACCACCACGGTCGGAACGGCTTTAATCATCATTCGCGAGCTGGCCGCCATTTTTGCATCGTAGAAAAAATCGATTTTGGTATCGTCGATGACGGCCTGTAAATCGGAATTGGGCGCCACTGAGCTTGAACCGGGTTTGGCTAGTTCAAGATCCGAATAGATCGCTGAGAAACGGAAGCTTTTTTTGGTGTCGTTCAAAGAAGCAGTCGAAAACGTTTCCGCCAGATCAGCGAATTTACGCGCCTCGATCAACGACGTTTCGCCGCCGAGCCAAAACAAGGCCGTCGTTTTTCCGTCAAAGTGCAATCGATCGACCGTCGTGCCATCAGTTCGAAAGAGCGTGAAGTCCGGAGCCACCTGACCAACTTGCTCGGAAGGCAGTGCGTCGGGGATCGAAACAAAAC
>JBGSKR010000436.1:0-5035 GCA_041741135.1 Mariniblastus sp. | reverse complement strand
ACGACTTTTGAGGTGAGCGGCAGAACGTGGCATCGGCTGCCAGCCTGAGTTTACGTTGGTCACAGGCTAGCAGCCGATGCCACCTTCAACAACTTAAACTCGCCGAATAAACTCCGCTGCGAAACTGCGGACTTCCTGACCGTTGAGCACATGCACCATTCTCAGTTGCTGAATCGTGGAATCGCTAAAACGAGAAAGAGGTAAATGCACCCAAGTCTTCTTGAATTTGCGGGCGAGCATTCGCCAAGCAGGTCCCGGCGGAGCATTGCTCACGAGGGCAATGTGCGGACATTGACTGTGGACACACGCGGCCGCTAACAATCGCTCTTCCAACGTCTCGCAAAAATCTAAACGATGATCGTTCCAGATATCGGGAATCGCGATCGGCGGATAAATGAACAACGCGCCACCATAATTCGCCAGACAAATTCCTGGCCCAACTGGCTGTTCGGCAAAATTGGTCGCATAGAACGCCAGCGTCGATTCGTCTTTGTGTTCCGCATACCAGGTCGTCCGCCAAGGATAGTCACGCGGATCAGCCGGCGAATCGAACAACATCACAGCGGTGTCCAGCTTTCCCTGCGTCGGCGGCAAAACTTTCACCCGAATTTCACCGTCGTACCAATGACGTACGGTCTCGCGAATGTCGATCCCGTCTTTAATGCTGGTCGTGAACTTTTCAGTCTGAGCCAAATCAGCGCCCATAACCTCAAGCGCTCGATCGAACACGGTCTGGCGAAAGTTTTCAATCAACTCGTCTTCCGGTGGCCAGCTACATTGAGAATAGGGGTTCCAACGCTGCTGCCAGTCCTGTTGCTGTTTCGTGTCCGGCTTCGGAATTAATTGCAGACGCGACCAGACTTGTGGCGGCCCCGGCAACCGATTCGACGATAAACAAATCTCGCCATCGTCGAACCCAATCCGCTCGATCGACATCCGACATCGCGGATAATTGAGTTCGTAGAATTGATCGTACTGTTTCGCCGTCTCGAGCACATGCAACGCATACCCATCACCAGCGATTTGCTGCGCAGCGGTTACGATGGTAGACAACTGCGGTGTGAACCGATAATCAATCAGTGTTAAATTTCGCGTGTACTTGGTGATTTGCGAGAGCAGTTTCGGCGTGATCTTGCGTGCGCGAGATTTAAAATCCGCTTGATACGATTCCCTCGCTAAGATTAACAACTCTTTGACGCCATCGATACTTAGATTCGCATCATCGCCCAGTTCGCGCCGCGCGGTTTCATACAACTGCGTAATCAGCGGCAGCTCGCCCAACAAAAAATACAGCGACGGTTGATGAACGCCAAAATTGGTGGCGGGGCTGACGGGTTCATGCACCGGCGCAGTCAGCTCGCGACCAAGAAACGCTGCCCGCACCCACGGCCAATCGAGGACGCTGGTGACAAACAATATCTTCCGGTAGTCCACTGAAAGCTGTCTCAAATTCCAAGCCATCGCCTGCACCCGCTTTCTCCATTGCTCATCCGGAGAAGCCACAATGTTCGGCAGCACGGCCGCTGCCCATTTCTCAATCGAGACTTTCTTGAGCGCATAAGCGTCGGGCAGCACTTGCGTGTGCGGACGGTAGAAACTGGTTTCCAAATCGATAAAGTGACATGGAAGGCGTTCGCCCATCGCGGTGCGGATCGCCGCAATCACTGGCTGGCATGGATCGATTGGCACGTAGCTCACATTGCCATCGCCCAACTCATCACCAAAATCGCCTTCGATTCGTTGCTCATCGATTGGAAAATCCGCATTCCAGTTGGAACGGTTCACTGAATCGAGATGGTCTCGCTGAATCACCACGCTCGGCACCGGCAGTTGCAAAATCGCTCGCTCGACTGGCTCTTGAAACGAAGCAGGCAATGGCACCGCCAAACAATCGAAATCATGCGCCGCCATCAAACGACGAACTTCCCACGCAAAATCTCCACTGCCATGCACAACAGGCAAAGCGGTAACGCGAGGACCAATTTGGAGCAGCGGATCGATCAAGGTATTGGGTAGCCGAACTCGTGAGAGTTCTGACTTTTATCTATTACTTCGTAGGCGGACTCGTGAGATCTCGGACTTCTTCAAAACCACATTAACTGAAGTCTCACGACTCCAGCTACCGAAAACCGTTGCCATCAAAACGGCACATCGTCACCGCTTGGATCATAACCGGGCGGAGGAAATTCAGGACCATCGAAACCATCCAGATCATCAAACTCGTCATCGTCCTCATCGTACTCGCCCTCGTCCTCGTCCTCGTAGTCTCGCAAATCGGGGTGCAGCGGATCATCGGGCGAAAAAAAGAAATCGCCAAATCCCATCGGCAAGACTTGTCCGCCGAGCGTTCGTTGTCGCTGCTCGGCGAGCGACTTCAAATCACGGGCTTCTTCACCAAGACATTTTTCGAGTGCTTCTTGCCAAGCCTGATCGATGGCCAGCGGATGATCCGAGTCAGCATCCTGCGCAATTCGCTTCATTGCGTAGCGCAACAAATTGATGCCGTCGCGAGGAGAAAAATCCAGCTTCAGCTCGTGCGATGATTGCAAGAAATCGACGGTCATCGCCAACATCTCATCCGCAACAAACGGCAAGTGATATTGCAAGATGCTTTTCTCGTCTTCTCGTGAAGGAAACTTCAACGTTAGCGTCGGCTGTAAACGACTGAGAATATAATCCGGAATCTCGAAAGTCGATTCGTCCTGATTCATGGTCACGGCACAACGAAAATTTGGATGAGCCGGAACCGTAATCCCAGCGATGATCGATTCGACGTAACGCCGATGATCCAGCAACGGAGCAAGCGAAGCCCAAGATTTTTCGTTCATCCGATTGCCTTCGTCCAAGATGCAAACTCCGCCGCGAATCATGGCGGTCACCAGCGGCGAGGCGTGGTAAGCGATCTTGCCACTCTCCGCGAGCACGGGCGTGATCAGCAAATCTTCCGGACGCGTATCGGCCGTGCATTGATAGATGTACAACTCCTGATTTCGCATTCGCGTGGCCGCCATCGCCAGCGCCGTTTTGCCGATCCCCGGCGGACCAACCAATCGCGGAGTCAGCGGTAGGTCTTTGTCGTCCACCACAATCCAGCACGCGAGAACTTGCTTGAGGATTTCATGTTGGCCAATCCACTGGCTGTCCATCTGATGAGGATCGGAAAGCTGCAAGTTGATATCGCCAATTATTTGTTTTTCGCCCATCGATTTATTTTGTTGATTTAGGTGTTCATCAAATGAAAGTCTTCAGCATGCAGTTCGAACGATCCCAGCCGATCAGTTTTCTGACTCCTTCATTGTGCATCGGATAATCGATTGTGTTAAGGAGTGATGGTTTCTTGGCATAAGCTTTTGGCTTGTTTGTGGCATAAGCTTCCACCATGTGGAGAAAACTGATTTAGACAGATCACAGGCTGGAAGCCTATGCCACAACCATCCCGCCCGTTAGACATCGTGCCGCTTGCTAAATTTGGGTTAGAAGATGGTTGGGTTAGAAAATGAAAAAGGTCAATATGTTATCTTTTAACCCCATCATCTTTTAACCCATTTTCCGCGCGACAGACGTGAACAGGTCTATTAGTTTAGTATTTGGCATTCTGCCGATTAATGAGGTTTTCAAAGCGGCACGATCTCAACGGGGCGGTTGATGAATCGAGCCACCGCCGTTCAGCAATTGGTAAATCCGCTGCGAGTACTGGCCTTTGACGATCTCTTTCTTCTCGATGCCCTTGATCGCTTCCGGCAAGTCAAGGTACTTGAGGGCCTCCAGCGCTGCATGGGCAACAACGTCGGACTTTGCGGATTGAGCCTCTTTGATCAACTTCGTCATCACGGATTCTTTTTCTGCTTTCGTGGATGCGAGGTTTCCTAACACGACCAAGGCAGGAACTCGAATCGCGGGACTTGGGTCTTTTGTCATTTCTTGCAGGTGAGCGAGCACCGGTTTCGCATCATCTTTCAAGGTTCGCAAACCCACCAAAGCCCAATAGCGTACGATCAGATTCTCCGAATCGAGTAACTCGATCAGCCGAACAACATTTTCCGGATTTTGTTCGCTGGCCAAACTCGCGACGGACAAGATATCTTCCAACGGATAATTCTCAGCAGAAGCTGCCCATTCATACAACGTCGTTTCGGCATCAATCTCCGCCATCAAAATCTCTGGAACAAAACCAACGTCGCGATGCTCGAGCGCTTGCTGAAACATTGCCGTTCGCATTTCGATTAGCCGATTTGCATGAACTGGATCGCTCGCCAGATTGTTGATCTCGTGTGGATCAGCATCGGTGTCGTACAGTTCCTCCGTGGGTTGCGACTGGAAAAACGCAGATTGAAGCGGATTGGTTCGACCGGCGGCGAATTCCGTCCACTGCGAACGCTGGCCAGCTTGATTCCACGGATACTCCAGCATTTGAAAACGCGGTCGATCGGGTTCGAAATTTCGAATGTACTTCCAACGTCCGTCGGTCACGGCGCGCCGCATTTCAGGCGACTCATCAAAGCGACTGGAAAACAAATATACCTTCTCCGGTGCGGGCTGAATTTTCGACCCGAGAAAAACTTTGCCAGTCATATAGTCCGGAACGTTCACACCGGCGAGAGCCAGCCACGTCGCAGGCATATCCATGAACTGCGTCAGCCGCTCGTTGACCGAACCCGGCTTGCCATCCGCAAGCTGCTGAAGCGCCGGAGGAAACGCCACGATCAACGGCACATGTGTACCGCTGTCGTATAAAAATCGTTTGCTACGAAGTGTGACGCCGGCATGGTCCGAACAATAAACGATGATCGTGTTATCGGCGCGACCAGAATCCGCCAGCTCTTGCAGCAGCTTGCCGACTTGAGCGTCCATGACCGTGTTGCGATCATACATTCGCCGCCAGTCAAGTAGATTCTCGGGTGTGGAAACTTGATACGGCGGAATCTGGATATTCTCGGCTGGCGTTTTCGGTTCTGGGTTGCCCTTCCAGTTGATGGGGAAAACTTGGCTCTCGTGGCTGGTGGTGAAATTCACGACGGCAAAGAACGGCTTATCT
>JBGSKR010000435.1:0-6304 GCA_041741135.1 Mariniblastus sp. | reverse complement strand
ATGGGAGCCAACTTGCTAACGCTGGCCAAGCGTTTCTCCAGCAACTCATTGGTTCGATCGAGTAATTGTTGTTGATCGGTACCATCAATTGTCCCTTCCGCCAGCACGTCCTCCTCCAACGTGTAGAACCAACCGTCAATGATATTCCGCAATGCCCCTTGGCCGGTGTCAGCGGTCGCCAACCTCTCCATCATGCGGCGATACACCGTTTCCAGTTTATGCAGCGGCGTCTCGGTTTCCGATACCTGAACTTCCGCCGTGGCGAATCCGTTCTTCTTGGCGCTCTCTGCGAACCAGCGGGCAAAGAAAGTTTTACCGCAGCCGTACTCACCCCGAATGGCCTTAAACAAACCCGACCCGGATTTGACCGATCGTAGTTCCTCCTCTAACGCCTGTTGAAAATGATCCAACCCCGTGGCAAGCGAATCAAGGCTCTGGCGGGGCACGGTGCCTCGTCGCAGCGCATCGACGATCTCTTGCCTTCGCTGTGGGCTGATCGTCATTGAATGCCTTCTTTCCCTGTGGCCTGAATGCCGAATTGGACGCACAACAGGTTTCGATTGAACTCAATGGAATCGGAAGCGTCATCCTTCATCAAAATCGAATAGCCTTCCACGTTCAGCACACGCTGAATAGCCGCCAAGATCGAGGACAGCCGAAAAGGCAACACATCCATCTTTCTCGCCAGTGCCACCGAAGTGAGTTTTCCACCGGTTC
The DNA here is from genome assembly GCA_041741135.1 of Mariniblastus sp. Classification (GTDB taxonomy): domain Bacteria; phylum Planctomycetota; class Planctomycetia; order Pirellulales; family Pirellulaceae; genus Mariniblastus. Next base: position 5,587 of record JBGSKR010000435.1, on the reverse strand, counting down.
CGTCGAGCGCAACCAACAACTTGCGAATCAAATCGTCTGACGGTGGTTTTCGCCCAGCCATGGTCTTTTGTTGGGCAAACACCAGTGAAACAAATAACTTTTCCACCCAATCCGGAGTCGCCAGCTGAACTGGACTGGCGTCTGTTCCAACTGCAGGTGTTCCTGGTACTGCTTCCGCGGGGCTTGGCGAATTTGATGATGACTTTCCAGATTGCATTCCATGCTTATCAAACAACAATCCATGTGGTTCCAACTTGACCTCCAGCTCCACTTCCATCCCATCGCGATGCGCGTCTTGTTTGGTTGCAGTCGCCATTGGTTCAAACCACCAGTCAGGAACATCAGACGGCGGTTCAATCCAACCTTCAGGCAAATCTTCTCGCGCCGATAGTACTGCCATCGGAGCCAGCATTTCCTGCATCGTCACACCGCCGTGATAGCCGTTTTTCTTACCCGCATAGCGAATGTTCTCCGACCACGGAACAATCAACGAATGCGCCCCGTTTTCAGAATTCGGAACCACGCAACGTTCTCCCGAGATCACGATCTCACCCGATTTCAAATTCCTTCCTTTGGGGTTTCCATCATGCCGCCAACGCGCTCCCCCTTCGTGCGTGTCCTGAGTTGTTTCCCGGTCGAGAATGTGCCCATGATCGCTGAGTAACACGACCATCCGTTTGGCTGATTTCGCTTCGTACAGCAGTTGCGGCAAAACTTTGATCTCGTCCTTCGTCCAGCGGATATCCAATTGTTCGCCCTTGTCCAGAAAATCATCCACCGCGTTGATCACCGCCCCGACGACTCGCCGTTTCGACTCGATCGCTTTGATGACTTCATCAGACAACGAAGTCTCATTCCTGCTTTGCAGCTCCTTCTTGTGAAACAAAACTGGCGGGTAACTGCTCAGACTGTTGGCCAGCAGTCCTTCATGTTTGGGGAATTCAACTTTCTCGTTGCCCTGATTTCCCTGCCGCAACTCGCCGCATAGCAGACTCGTCCGCGAAACTTCCGTGATCGAAGGCAACGTGGCAATGGCCGACCAAATCGGCTGTTTGTCTTCCCGGCGAATTTCCACCCAATCCTGCCGCGTGATGTCGCCGACCATTTCACGGAATACTGCATGACTCATGCCGTCGATCACCAGCACCAACAACGGAGCGTGTTCTGCCAGCGGAGATACATACTCGGTCAGCACTCGCTCCATCGGCAACACTTCACTCCCCGTAGAGCCAGCTGCCGTCCAGTCCCGCACCAGTTCCGCGAACCGATGATTTTGGCTGCCGCGGATTTCAATGACCTTGCTAACCAACTTGTGATAGGCATCGGCCAGCTTGCGGGCCGGTTCACCCGATTGCAGAACGTAACGAGCCCAGTCAATGAAACCTCCGTCCGTGGCGTACCAACGAGCAGCTTCTCCCAATGAATCAAAGCCTTGCCCTATTTTTCCGCTGCCCGAATATCCGCCATCCGAATTCTGCCCTGCCAACCAGCGCAACAATCTCGCCGACATTTCGATTCGCTGCAAGCGACGATCATCCCGCTGCCAATTGGCTTGTTCGTGATTGACGATCGTGTCGTAGGCGGCACTCACGGCGATGGGGATCTCGGTCACCCGTGAATCTGCCGCTGCCCCAACGGCCGTTCCGTAATTGTCCAGCCGTTGTTCAAAACCAAGCGGCGATGTGCGACTGAGATAAGCCCATGGTTCCGCTTCGATGGCCCTCAGTAACTCATCCCCTTTTGCCAGCCATTCGCGGCGTTCTTTGGCATCCGGCAAATGCAAACGAACCAAGTCCGTGGCGGCCTTTTGCCATTGCTGAGCAACCGGAGCGGATAACTTTCCAGCGGTCAAATACCGTTCTTCAATCCGTATCCCTGCCGTTTTCAATTCAGCCGGCGCGTTGGGACAGACGACCACCGCCAATGCCAAACCGACCGTGAGCGGAATCGGCTGCTGCGTTTTCTCTAAACATGCCAACACAGCCGCCGTCGCAATGCCGCTGCTTTGAGCCAACCACAGTGCGGCAGCGTGTCGGAACGGTTCGGGTTGGGCACAATAACGTTTGACATGACCGGCATCCATCGACCATTTCAACAAACCAATCAAGTCTGGATGCACTACCGACAATCCAATTTCCTTTTCCAGCAAAATACTCCACACGGTTTCGGCATCCAGCACCCCGCCCGATACGGGGGGATAGTTTCCAACCGGAGCCAGATCCAGCAGTCGATCGGCAATCCAGATTTGGTCGACGATCCTTGGATCAAGCGATCGGGCTTGGAACAATTCTTTAACGATTTGCCATTTCTTGATCGGATAGAGTTTCCGACGAGCCAGCCGGACGCGAATGTCGGCACTGAGCTGTTCGGTAGACAAACGGGTCACCAAAACTTTCGCCGTCACATCGGCGTTCTCGTCTTGAAGTGCCACCCGCATCGCCAGCTCCGAATCACACTGCACGATTTCGTAAACCTCATCGCCCAATTGATAGCGTGATTCACCGTTGTAACGGGCCGCGGATTGAATTCCAAACACGCGAGCACCGGCATGGCCAGGATACTTTTTTATCGCGGCGATCTGAGCTCGGATTTGACCAAAGGTAGGAGCGGTCGTTGTCATTGAGTCTCCTCGATTCGCCAGCTGACCGTTAATGTGCGTTTGGAATTCCCCCGCATCTGGGCCGCAATTTCATCGAGTGCTTTCGTCGCGTCGTCAGCGTTCAAGTTCTGCCGGTCTCCCTCGGCAACGACTCGTGATGTCGGCTGAGTTTTGGCCGGCAACTGGACGGGTGTTGTCGTGGTTCCGGAATCGGGTGGCGTCCCAACCGGCGTGACGGCGGGCGGTTTACTGATCGCGACATGAGTCAACAAGTTATTAGCCGCTGTTTGAGCCTGTTTGAGCGTCGTGCCCAGGCCAAGTGTGTACTCATCTGCGGAGAGAGCTTCCGCCACCGATTTTCGAATGGCGGTGGCCTGTGTCAAATGCTCCGCGCTCAATTGTTCAATACTCTCAAACACGCCCCAAGTCGTCGCGTCAATTCGCTCGACTAAATCCTTTGATGTCTTCAGGCTCTTGCCCATCGCCGTGTCGCTTGTTTCGACACGTGCACCGGCTAAAGCGGCAATCACTTCGTTGTCAGACACATGCAAGATGCGGTTTACCAAATCCAATGTCGCCTCGGCGGTTTGCATGCGAGCCGACTCACTCGGATTCAATTTGAACTTTCTCGAACGTTCGTCGATCAACGAACAAAGTTTCTGACAAGCCGATTGGTATTCGGTACAAATCGCCTTCACTTCCGCCGACAACCGCAACACGTTGGCTGCGTTGTACAGTTTTGATGGCGTTAAACCAAAGACACTGCCCGCCAGTTCTATGCTCTGATTCCAATCGACTTCCGCTGGCCCCTGCCAAGTCCGCAGTTCCAGTCCATCGTCCAAGCTGGTATAGCTGAGTTCTGTTTTGACCGGTACTCCGTGTTCGTAAAACGTCCGATTGGTTTGAGCGGCAAACCCCATGATCACACAATTGGCGACCTGGCGCGGCAGTCCCAAGCTGGCCGGTTCATCAATCCACTCCCGCAACTGGCCGACGGTTGCCGTGCCACCCACTTCGTTGATCTTGGGCATGAAGTGAGTCTTCCAATGCTGGGACAGCAAAAACACCGTCTCGTGCATCTCGCCCAACTTCAGCGGCTCCGCAATCCCTTTCAAAAATGGGCGGCGTTTCTGATCGTCGACTTCAATTCGACCATCACGCGCCTGCGTCGCTCGTTCGACCTCTTCGAACATCTTCTTCAGGTTCGCCCCCTTGGGTTCCTCGTTGAAATGTGGATGAGCGGGAAATTGTCGCTGCATGGCCTGATCGAGTAGCTTCACCATCGCCTCACGAAGATTCGCGGCAGCGGGTGGTTGTGGATCGAAATCTGGCACCAGCGATTCGAAATGTTCATGCAGCTCATGAGACGTGTCAATCGAACCCCGAGATTGTCGGTCGATCCCATACGCGGCTTCCAGATGTTGCCGCATCCGCTGTTTCAGTTGGCTCGCCTGATTCTCCAATAATGCTTTGGCAATCGGACGCTCCTCAAACCGCAACACGTTGGCGTACCCATCAAACCGTTCGCCTGCCAGAACGTGTTCCAGAATAACCAACATTCCCAATTCACTTTTGGCACTCTGAGACAGAAACGATGGCACCCAGGCAATCGTCCGTGTCCCCGCTGGATGTAACGTCCGATACTCGTTCAATTTCGCGATGTCGTCTTGCGGCCCGAAACCGGCCTCGTCAAACGGGTAATCAATCAACAACTTCCATCCATCGGTCGCGCTATCGAGCGAACTCATCGGCAGGCTACGAATATTCCCGAACCCGACCTCGCACCAGCGTTCCGTATTCCGCCACTTGAATCCGTGCGTCATAAAGAACCCGTCGGTATCTTCCACACCAGTCTCTTCGAACAACAACTTGCGAATCAACCGCTGTCGATTTCCCTGGCTATCTTCGTGACGAGCCTGTTCGATGATTCTTTCCGTTTCCACGCCAGACAGTTGCAGCGATATCAGCGGGTTGGCTTGCTCTTCGCCAATTTTCAGTTCCCCCACTTCCGCCGCCCACGAGCGACAACGACGCAGCACTTCCGCCCCTTCTTTACCGGGAACGGGAGTTTTGATCGTGCCATGATTCAGCGCCGCCAGCCGATTGGCGTTGAGCCCTTTTAATGATTCAACACCGGGAACGAGCGCGGCCAAAAGTAATGTTTTGATCAACCGATCGTCCGCGCGCAACCCGACCACTTTTGGATCGGTTTCCGACAATTCGTCCAGTTCCGTTTTGCGAACTCCCCGTTGATTCTCAATCAGCGGCAGCAGTTTCTGATGGTACAGTCGTTTGGCATTGTTGAATTCGATCGCCATCTGTTGGTTGAAGGCTTCATCGCCGTGAGCGATCACATCGAACAAATCACCGACCGGCAAAATGTCCCCCAACTGCAAACGCTCCCGTTGCGAGACCAACAGTAACATCATCACCTTCAAGGCCGTTCGCTCGCGCTGGAGCAAACTGGAAACGCCCACCAGCGTATCAATCAACGCGGGACTGAACGGATACACCTTTTTGAAAATCTCGCGATCGTATTTACTGGTCAACAGCGTGTTCATCACTTCGTTGCGAATCCGGGTCGTCTCTTCAAACGACTGCTGCAACATTTCGCGGGCATTGTCGTTGATCGGTTTCAGAATCCTAGCCTCGGCAATCGCGGGTAGGTTACGATCTTCCAGTGTGATTTTGTGGAACCGGCCCTCCCAGTGTTTGAGTGCGTCAGTGAAATTCAGTTTGTCCGAGCCGGTGATGTTATCGCCGACCAACTCACCAAGATCCCGCTGACGAGCAACAAAACTGACCAAGGGAATCGGGCGATTGGCGTGTTGAGCCTCGACCAATTTGGAGAGTTTCTGGCCTTCCTGGTGCATGAAGTTCAAATCGGCTGCGTGACTAGCCAGCCACAACACCAGCTCATCGAGAAACAGAATCACCGCATCGTAACCCAGTTTCTGAGCGTGCTGGCTGATGATCGACGGTCCCGCA
>JBGSKR010000434.1:0-5565 GCA_041741135.1 Mariniblastus sp. | reverse complement strand
TAGAGGCGAATGGAGGCAAACGGAACCGTCGCAAAATCATGCCCTTGGAAGCTATTCAGAAAGAAAACAACTTGGTCGACCTCAGGCGCAATTGCACTGAGCCGAACGCTAATGACTTCGTTATCAAGTCCATCATCGCCTCCGACGTCTCCGGTTCGATCGTCACCGCTGTGGACAATCGAACCATCCCTCGAGCGAAGTTGTTGAAAAAAAACAATGTCAAGCAGATTCTTATTTTTGTCAAACAAAGCACAGCTCGCATCCAAGTCGACCGCTTCGATGACCTTCTTTTCGCCAAGCCAGCCCTTCTTGGTCACCTCCATCGCACCCCAGTTCACACCGACGCAAAAGTTTACCAGCTTCGAACCATTGTTTTTGGCCAAGTCGATCTTTTGACCTTTTTGCAGGCTGATTGCCATCGTTAGACGCTCCTAATTCTTTTCTCAATTCTTGACATAGTTACTGTAATCGCAATCGTTATTGGCCTGATTCGCTCAAGTGTATTTTGAAACAAAGGTGCCGAGACCGCCTGGGTAACCTTTACCCATCGCCTCAAACTTCCACTCGTTGTTCTTTTTGTAGACTCGACCAAACTCGACCGCCGTTTCCACCGAGAAATCTTCGTCCAATTCATATTTACAAATCTCGGAGTCGTTACTCGCATCGTAAATCCGAATAAACGAATTGCGAACTTGGCCAAAATTTTGGTTGCGAGACTCGGCGTCATGAATCGTGACAACCACAACAATCTCTTCGATTCGCGAGTCAATTTTTTTCAGATCGACCGTCAGCGTTTCATCGTCACCATCGCTGTTGCCACCGGTTTGGTCGTCACCCGATGATTCAACCGCTCCATCAGGCGATTTGGGATTGTTGTAGAAAACCAAAAATTTGCTATCGGGAACCTTGCCATTCACCAACATGAACGCGGAAGCATCCAAGTCGAAATCTTGCCCACTGGAATCATTCGGGTCCCAGCCCAATCCAATCCCCAACTTCTGTAGTCCTAAACCAACTCGCTGTCCTTTTTGCAGATCAATTGCCACAGTGGTTCCCTCTCTAAAGAGTGTCAAAAAAGTTGATATTAAAAAGATTTAATTCATTTTGGGAAGAAGTTTTAGCACCGACTGGAGTCCATCGGAAACCGACTGAGCCCATGAGGCGTCGACACTTCTCCCAATAATGTAAGCGACAAAAGCAAGGTACAACATAAGTAACAACAAAGCTTTGCCGCGTTTCATCTGTACAAACTTGTTCCCACTACTCGTCTCATGCCTAGCCCCAAATAAATACACGAAAAACCCGATAACGGTGATGGCAAGAAGCAACAATCGCAACTCCCCACTTTGTTGAGCCACTTCAGGCGACATAGCAATCGGGCCATGAATCAACGTGAACAGAAACAAGGGGAACCCAAGCGCGAAGCAAATATCAAAAATATTGCTCCCAAGCGCATTGGCGACAGCATCATCGTAGTCTCCGTCTCTGGCATCGCGAATCGACATCACCGTGTCAGGAACACTTGTCGCCATCGCGGCAAAGATCACCGCCACAAACATGGTCGGCATCCCGAGTCCAGAAAAAGTTTGACCGAATAACGTATAGCTAACTTGTTCGTTTCCCGGCCCAGTGCCTAACCACTCACACGCTTTGACAAGCAGATAACAAGCACCGCCAATGACCAACGTCGAAGTAATTAGCAGCGGCCAGCCATTCCATTTTTCATTGGCCATTTGCTCGCGATGCTTTTCGCCAACAAAAAATCGCTCCAAATCCAACAGCGGCCCCAGCGACAGCCAATAAAAGACACTCCCAACCAAACTTCGTGATTCGTCTGCCTCTGGCTCCTCACTGGCGGTCTCGGAATCTTCGTCGTCTTCTTCGCCAGCTTTTCTCATCGTTTTCAACATAAAGGTCAGGTAGGCTGCATACAATCCCATCAGCACTAGCCCTTGCCACCAATGCAACGAAGTTCCATTGATCAAAAAAATCAAGACCAATTCGCACCCGATCAAACTCAGACCGTCGCGCAAAAGAACTCGTGTGCTTACGTTCACTGATGCTACGCGAACTCCGAGTACAACACTACCAACCACCGCGATGATGCAAGCCGCTGGAATGATCATTCCATTGAACAAAGCGCTACCTGCGGTCGTCCCGATTCCCACCGAGAATCCGTCTTTGTCAGAAAGCACAAACAACGCGATTAACGTCGTAAACAACTCGGGCATCGAGCTGGAAATTGCGTTGATCGTACCACCGCGTACGCCATCAGATAGATTTCTTCCGATGTATTCTGAAGCTACCTCAAAGCCGTCGCAGGCTCGCCAGATGATCAAACATGTAAACAGAATTAATAGGATTGGGATAAGAATTCCCATGCGCGCTCCCGAACAAATAGCGGATGAAGATCTGGCTGGCAGCGAAATCTAACAGAGCCAATACTAGATGTCAAACTAATTGAAACTTTTTTCTAATTTCGTTTAGGCTGTCAAGTCAATGTCTTCCCAGGATCGGCAATTTGTGCGAGTTATACCGAAAAAAGGAATTCAAAAAAAATTTGTCCACAGGCTGCAAGCCTATGCCACGGCTCAGGCCGGTTTAGGTGGAGCGGCTCGGGGAGCAAATACCAGGACCATGACCGCTCCCAAAATGACCGCCCCAAGGCTGGCGTAGAACATCGGCGAAATCGAACTGGCCACACCCTTGGTGATAAACATCTCAACGAACGTGTTGACCACCGGAGCCAATCCGAAAACCAACGGCATCACGAAAACCGGTTTGCCGCCGGCATTGAAAGCGTAGATGATGCCGAGTGCTCCGAGTGCTCCAACGGCTCCTGCCAGCAGCGACCACAAAACGCCGGACGTGTTGTCAAAGCTCCCCGGTTCGGGATACTGCGGAAGTGCGATCAAGGGCACGACAACCGCGATCGCAAAATATGCCAGTCCGACACAGATGAAAGGACGCAAGCGACTGCCGTGCATTTTGGCTTGACCTTTGTGCAGCACGGCTCCATAAGTCCCCCAACATAACGCCGTGACGAAGATGCTGAGCGTGACATAAAACGAGTTGTTGTTGGTGGGTGGAGTGATTGCAGACGTAGCGATTGAAGGCGTAGCAACCGTCGCCGATGTTGTGTCCGTTTTGCTCTCTGCCGGAGACTCAACATCCGATTCATTCTGCTTCAGAAACACCACCGGAGTTTTCTCAGTCGTCACTTTCTCCGAATGAGTGTCACTGGCTTTGTGAGTTTGTGTTGGCTTGAAAGTCAACACGCCTGCCGCGCCGAGTGCCACAATTACGATCCCCAAATAAAAGGGTATCGAAGCTTGTTTAAAGGTCCGCGCCATCAACATCGTCACGAACGTGTTGACAATTGGAGCACAACCAAACACCAGCGGCATCACGTAGACCGGTTCGCCACCAAACTTAAACGCAAAAATGATTCCCAGCGCACCTACCGCCCCCACAGCTCCGGCGATAAATGACCAAGCGATTCCTGATACTGTCCAGCCTCCTTTTTCTCCCTTGCTGAACAGCACCATGGCGGGGAACAGTACCGCGATCAAAAAATAAGCCACGCCCACGCAAATAAACGGTCGCAGCGAACCCGGTTTACCGCCTTCACCAATTTCGGCTTGACCGATATGCAACACCGGCCCGTAAAATCCCCAACAGCAAAACGTGAGGAACACAAAAACCAAAAAGGTCAAACTGCGCATAATTTTGCCGAGAGATAAATAAAACTGAGAAAGAAAAAATCGGAGCGTTCCCGACTCCGCGTTAATCTAACCGACGGTCAAACATCGTGCCATTCCCTCAAATGCACGATGACGTGATTCGCCGGTGGGATCATGAGCGGCCACGAAAATTTTGCACTGATATTTTCGTAACCATTCACGGATTGAAGCCGGACTCGTGAGAGTTCGGAAATTCTACAAACAGATAAAACCGAAGTCTCACGACTTCGGCTACATCAGGCAGTCGATTTGGTAAGAAAATGGAGGTAAGAAAGTTGCGTCACGGCGAATCGACGAGAGGAATCTCGAACCAGCGCAGCGCCAGCGTCAACCACAACGGCGTCATCAGCAAACTGATAATCGACGTCGCCAGACAAGCTTGCACCGCGACACTGGGCCGACCGCCATAAAATTTTGCCAGCACTACCGGAAAGATCGCCGTGGGCATTGCCGCTTGAACAATCAACACGTCTCGCAATTCGGGCGAATGGGAAACCAGTTGAGCCGCCACTAAAAACAAAACCGGCATGATGGCAAATCGCACCACCAGCGAACCGCCAATCACGGGCCACTGAGTTTGCCATTTTTCCGCTTGCAACACGCTGGCGAGTGAGGCACCGACGAGCAAGAGGCTGATTGGAATTGAACAATTTCCTAGTTCGGAAATTGCTTTCGCCAACACTCCTGGAATCCATTCATGCCAGCCACTGAAATTCAGCAGCAGCCCCAGCGCGATCGCGATCGTGGGCCCGTTGATCAACCGCTTCCCGGCACCCGCCATCGATCCACTGAGTACCACAATTCCGATTGTCCACATGGCAACCTCCAAGCCAAGATTGTGAACAAACAATACGCCGAGGGTTTCCTCGCTGGTTGCCGGGAACAGGGCAATGATCAACGGAATCGGCACATAGCCATAATTTTGAATCGAGGTGGCAAGGCAAAAAGTTCCCAACGCCGGTCGAGAGTCGATTCCCAGGGAGCGTCCAACCACGAACGAAACCAATAGCGCGAGTACTGGCAACGCGAATCCAACGGCGAGCGAAAGCCCTACTAAAGAAATATCTTCGAGACTGTTGTTGCCAGGAACCTTGGACAAAATGAAACACGGATAAAGCAGATTGATCACGATCTTCATCAGGCTTCGCTCTGCATCGTCCGTGACCACGCCCATCCGCCGCAGCAAGAAGCCTATGCCGACGATCAAATAAACGGGGATCGAGGCTGCCAAAATGGTCAAGAAAGATTGCATGTTACGTTCCCCGTCGATTTCCAAACCACTCGATGTGTTTCCGAGGGCAAAACGTAAACCCATACTCATCGCAAACCGACTGCAGCCAGTCCGCTTTTGCTGCCAGTTCCGCTTGCTCGATTCCCTGCGGCATTAACATCACCGCCGCACTTGAGGCAGGTTGGACCAAGTCAAGGTAACTTAAAATCTCAGAAATATCGTCGAGTTGATCCACCACAAATTTTAACTGGTACGGATAGTGCTGCATCAACTGCCTGACGGTAACTGGGCGGTGCCTGGTTGCCTGATGTTTCATTCGCCACTCCCCTGCCCTGCTCTCCTGGGGATCGGAGTTGCTTAATTTGGGGCTGATCGACATCAGGTCGCAATCCAGCTCGCGAAAAATCGTTCCCGCTGTTTCGATGGTGAGATGAAACTTTTGTTGCCGGAGCATTGCACAAAGTTCGTTAACCTCGCGAGGCAGCAGCGGTTCACCACCGGTTAAAACCACATGGCGGATTGATTGATGCAACTGAGAATCAGGCAACGGGGATTCAGGCAACTGATCGATGCATGAGAAGTTCGGTAGCG
>JBGSKR010000433.1:0-9242 GCA_041741135.1 Mariniblastus sp. | reverse complement strand
GTAATTGCCATCGGCTCCGGAGCGATGATCTGTTTCAGAGCCGACTCCAGCTTCTGGCAAATCGGATCGAAATGATCGGAGAACGCTAGCCGTCCCAGTGGTCGCAGCCCCTCGGTTTGCAATGAACGCGGAATGTTGTAGATCCACCGTCGACTAAGCCAACTCAATTTGTCTTCGTTACGACCGCGATACTGCTCGGGTTTTGACAGCGGTGTCGCCAAAGTTTCGGTGGTCGAAAAAGCCGTTTCATCGTTAGCTCGGCAGAGACTCGACAATTCATTTCGATCCGAATCGATGCACAAAATTCGCAGCGCCGGTACCTGATTCATAGAATGATGGCGAGCCACGATTTGTTGCTTGACTTGCTTCAAAACTCGATTGGCAGTCGAACCAATTCCAATCAGCAAGGTTGGCTGAACCTTCGCCTCGCGATCATCAAACAGGGGCGGGTCCAGTGTTCTGATTTCCCCGGCTTGGAACGGCAAGCCTTCACCAGTAACGACCGCTGTCGCATCCCAATCCGGCAACCGAAGCGTATTAGATTCGGTATCGTTATACTCGCGACTGGGGCTTTGAATACGGCCCACCGCTTTCTTCGTTAATCGTTTTCGATTGCTAAGTTCCTCGGCCAATTCACGGCAATTTTCATATCGATCAGCAGGGTTTTTCGAGAGCGCTCTCGCGATGACCGGCTGATCGCTTTGTGGCAATGATCGCAAATTAGGTTTACCGTGCACATGCTGCGCCGCGAGTTGAGCGGGAGTTGATCCAGGAAAGGGACGGACACCCGTCAGCATTTCCTGATAGACAATCGCCAACGAATACTGATCGCTTTTGACACCCGGCCGACCGTCAAACAGCTCCGGAGCGGCATAAGCGGGAGTCATGCCGGACATCAATGATTGAGATGCATCGTGGAGGTCTTTGATCAATCCGAAGTCGGCTACTTTGACGTGCCCGCTTACCATTAACAGGTTTTCAGGTTTCACATCAAGATGCTGTAAACCGTGTTTATCGGCCAGATAGTCCAATGCATCAGCGACACTGCGAATGTACTTCAGCAACTCATCGCGTGGAATTCCAGTCTCGTTCTTTGCGAAGTACTGGCCGAATACATCCGCCAAACTTTGATCTGCCAACTCGGTGACCACAATCAATTGCCCGTCGTGGATTTCAATGCGTTCGAGCGACAACAAAAACGGATGTCGAACCTCTTTCACGCGGTCGAGCGCCTTTAATTCAGCTTGCGCACGTTTTTCGTCGTGGAAACCATAAATCACCTTCACGGCTTTTCGCATTCCGCCGGGCGCGATCGCAGACCAGACTTCACCAAATCCGCCGGAGCCAATTCGTTCCTGGAGTTGATAGCCGAGAATGATCTTTTCGGCTTGAAGTGGTTGAGTGGTCATAGCAGGCCTTCAGGGAATTAGCGACACGTTTCTTTCTCATCGGCAGAACGAAAGTATCCTCCATTCCAATAATCCCCAAGCCGGTTAATCGGCACGAACCTCGCAATTAGAACCAAGCAATCGAAACCTCGACTCGGAATCAGCGACGAATTTTTGAAAGCATTCGATCTCTTTGGCTGGTTGGAGCCGACGTGTGGCGGCTGGAACGCACCTCCAAGAACCCCGTCTCCCACCTTGTCGAAACTGCCCTCAGATTGGTACGCTAGGGAAATTTTGCTTTTTGACTGAAAGCTTGAATTTCCACACCTACGATCTCACGCAACTAATCTCCCGACCCCATCTACAAAGGTTTCCCCCAAAGTGCCTCGACGCGACGATATTCATAAAATCCTGCTGATTGGCTCTGGCCCGATCGTGATTGGCCAAGCCTGCGAATTCGATTATTCCGGCACCCAAGCTTGCAAAGCCCTCCGCGAAGAAGGCTACGAAGTCGTGCTGGTTAATTCCAATCCCGCCACGATCATGACCGACCCGGCCACTGCCGAGCGAACTTATATCGAGCCGCTCGATTGGCAGATCGTCGAAAAAATCATCGCCAAAGAAAAGCCCGACGCGTTACTGCCGACGCTGGGTGGTCAAACGGCACTTAACCTCGCCATGGCTCTCGATAAACATGGCGTGCTGGAGAAGTACGGCGTGGAAATGATCGGTGCCAAGGCCGATGTGATCGACAAAGCCGAAAACCGCGACCGCTTCCAGAAAGCGATGCACAAAATCGGTCTGGAAACTTGTGTTGGAAAAACCGTCTCGACCGTCGACGAAGCCCGCGAGATGCTCGACCGCGTCGGACTGCCCGCACTGATTCGCCCCAGCTTCACGATGGGCGGCTCCGGTTCAGCGATCGCTTATAACCGCGACGAATTCGAAACGCTGGTGCGCCGCGGACTGGATCAATCACCCACCACCGAAGTCCTCATCGAAGAATCCATCATCGGCTGGAAAGAGTACGAAATGGAAGTCATGCGCGACCTTGATGACAATGTTGTCATCATCTGCGCCATTGAAAACTTCGATCCGATGGGCGTCCACACCGGAGACTCGATTACCGTTGCCCCCGCGCAAACGCTTTCCGACAAAGAATACCAACGGATGCGCGACGCTTCTCTGGCCGTCATCCGCGAGATCGGCGTCGAGACCGGCGGCTCGAATATTCAGTTCGCCATCAACCCCGACAATGGGCGAATGATCGTCATCGAAATGAATCCGCGAGTTTCCCGCTCCAGTGCGTTGGCCTCGAAAGCCACCGGTTTCCCGATTGCAAAAATCGCCGCCAAGCTGGCCGTCGGGTATCGGCTGTGGGAGCTGCCCAACGACATTACGCGCGTTACGAAAGCCTGTTTCGAACCGACCATCGATTATGTCGTTACGAAAATTCCTCGATTCACTTTTGAGAAATTCCCCGAAGCCGATTCCACGCTGATGACGCAGATGAAATCCGTCGGTGAAACGATGGCCATTGGTCGCACGTTTCGCGAGTCGTTTCAAAAAGCCCTGCGCGGTCTCGAAGTTGGAAGCTTTGGATTCGGTTGCGACAACAAAGATTTATGGGGCACCGAAGAACAACCCGACACCGACACGATCCGCGCTAAACTTTCGATCCCCAATGCCGACCGCGTCTGGTATCTGCGCTACGCAATCAAATCTGGCATGTCGATGGAAGACATCCATCAACTTACCAACATCGATTACTGGTTTCTTGATCATCTGATCGGCATCGTGCAACTCGAAGACCGTTTGCGAGCAATCAAACTGGGCGAAGTCACCGCCGAAATCATGCGCGAAGCAAAGCAATCCGGTTTCTCCGACCGACAGATGGCCCATATTTGGGACACCAACGAAATGCAAGTTCGCCAACTGCGCAAACAGTTCGGTGTCGTCGCGACTTTCAAATCAGTCGATACTTGTGCCGCTGAATTTGAAGCTTACACGCCCTACTATTATTCGACTTACGAATCGGAAGACGAAACGCCCGCCAAATCCGACAAGAAACGAATCATGATCCTTGGCGGTGGCCCCAACCGAATTGGACAAGGCATCGAGTTCGATTACTGCTGCTGCCATGCCAGTTACGCGCTCCGCGAAATGGGCATCGAATCGATCATGGTGAATTCGAATCCTGAAACCGTCTCCACGGACTACGACACCAGCGATCTGTTGTTCTTCGAACCGCTCACGGTCGAAGATGTGCTTAATATTTGTGACCGCGTTCAGCCCGACGGAGTGATCGTTCAATTCGGCGGCCAAACGCCACTGAATCTGGCTCGCGCTCTTTCGGCGGCAGGCGTGCCAATCATCGGAACCAGCGTTGACACCATCGACGCTGCCGAAGACCGTGAGCAGTTCCAGCAACTTCTGCACAAACTGAATCTCAAACAACCGCCCAACGGCATCGCGCGCACGATGAGCGGAGCCCGACAAGAGGTCGCCAAAGTCGGTTATCCAGTTTTGGTTCGCCCGAGTTTTGTACTCGGCGGACGCGCGATGGAAATTTGCTACGACAAAACGCAGTTCGAACGATTCGTTCTCGAAGCCTTCATCGTTTCGGCTGGCCAACCGGTGTTGATCGACAAATTTTTGGAAGAGGCAACCGAGGTCGATGTGGATTGCGTCAGCGACGGCACTGATGTCGTCATTGCAGGAATCATGGAACACATCGAAGAGGCGGGAGTTCACTCCGGCGATTCTTGTTGCGCTATTCCCCCCACGACGCTGGCTGCGACGACTCTCGATGAGATTCGCACTTCAACCATCGCCATGGCTAAAGAACTAAACGTGATTGGTCTGATGAACGTGCAGTTCGCAATCAAGCATGACGAAGGTCGTGACACGGTGTATGTGCTGGAGGTCAATCCACGCGCCAGTCGCACCGTTCCTTTCGTCGCCAAAGCTACCGGTGTTCCCGTCGCCGGTATTGCTGCCAAAGTCATGGCGGGTGCCACGTTGGCGGAGATTGGTTTCACCACCGAGCCAATCCCAAAACACATTTCTGTCAAAGAGTCGGTGTTCCCGTTCCGCAAATTTGTCGGCGTCGATATTGTGCTGGGGCCTGAGATGCGATCCACGGGCGAAGTCATGGGCATCGCCTCGACGTTTCCGATCGCCTTTGCAAAATCACAGCTTGCCGCGGGCGCAAAACTGCCTGATTCCGGTCGCGTTTTTATCAGCGTCACCACTCGCCACAAAAAACGGATCATTCCAATCGCGCAACAACTTCACGAGATGGGCTATGAAATTTTGGCGACCTTGGGAACCGCTGCCGAATTGGAGGCGGCTGGCATTCCTGTTCAGCGAGTCAAGAAAATCATCGAAGGTCATCCGAACTTGATCGACCACATGAAAAATGAAGGCGTTGATTTGATCTTGAACACACCCAGTGGCAAAGGCGCTCGCACCGACGAAGGCACCATCCGCGCGACGGCGGTTCAGCACGGCATTCCGTGCATCACCACGATCCAAGCCGCCGAAGCCGCTGTGCAAGCCATCGCCGCACTCCGCCACGAGGAAATGGACGTGATGTCGTTGCAAGAACGCTTTGGGATTTAACAAAAAAGTGCCCTTCAGAATGAATGCCTTTTCACTCAAGTCTCTGGGTACTCTTTGTGCGAGATAACTAACGTCTGTAAATCATTCGGATCGAGGCAAATCCATTTCTTCTGTCGAAATTTGATCCTGACCAAATCCTCGGACGTGAATTACAAAAACGTTAGTTTTGCGAATGATAAATAGTGCCCGATAAGGAAGCCCCTTCGAAGTTTTGAAAATAGCCTGTCGGATTTCTTCCCTATGTTCGCTATTCTCTAAAGCCATTCCAAATGACTCGGGTGATTCAGCAATTCGCTTTAAAGTTTTTTCAGTTGGCGATACCACGAATCCGCACCTTGCCGCGAGCGGGATTGTAGGTAGGTCAAAATAACCCGGACATCGCGATTGGCTCGATCGGTCAAATTCAAATGGTACTTCATTCGAACCGGGCTATTCCGCAAATCCGAACTGTTCGCCGATTTGCTTCAAGACAGTATCGACTGGCAAAAATTGACCGTTATCAACATCGGCAATTCCCGCCGCGATTGCGTCATTAATTTCGTCGCGTTGGTGATGGGAATCCCACCGCAGAAATAATTCGTCCCATGACAAGGCTGTGTCGGATTTGGCGATCTGTTCGGCACCGAAACGGTGAAAGGCGTCAAGTTGTTGGTTGGTTACATTCATCGATTTCTCCTCATCGCATTGTAACATCCGTCCTACTGAAAATCCACGAAATTAAACTGCAAAGCATTTCTTGCGCTCGATGAACACGGCGAAAAAAATCTTTCCTCGAAACTCACTATGGTGAGCAGTTTCCATGTTCAGTATGATTTTTGTTACTCACGAAAAGTCAGGCGATATTCCGTATCATATATCCCTCTATAAATTGTGAAAACAAATCTGTTGCTTGGCGTGGAGCCATTGATAAACCGCAATTAAGAACAAGTACTCAAAGGCTAACAATGGAAAAAAGACGGTTGGGACGAACGAATTTGGATGTGAGCGTGTTGTCGATTGGCGGACTGTATACGTCATCGCTCGCGGGCGGTACTGCCGAGACGCGACGCATCATGCAACGCGCCGCAGAGTTGGGGATCAATGCCATCGATACCGCGCCGGCTTATGCGGACAGCGAAGCAACCGTTGGGCAAGCGATTGCGGAAAGCGATGCGCCGCTAATCATCACCACGAAACTCGGCGGTCGTCCTCAACCTTTTAACCCGCAAGACATTGGCGCGCTGAGAAGTTCGGTCGAGGAAAGCCTACGTTTGTTAGGGCGTGACTGTATCGACGTGTTGATGATTCACGAGCCCGATCGACCTCAGCAGTATCCGTGGTGGACAAATTACGATCCACTCGACGGCCCTGTGCTTGAGTTGATTGATGAACTTAAACGCGCGGGCAAGATTCAGTTTTGTGGATTGGCGGGAACGACGGTCACCGAGATGACATCGCTGGTCGAAAGCGATCACTTTGATGTGGTGTTAACGGCTTTCAATTACAACGCGCTGTACCGAGAAGCCAAACATTCCGTCATCGCCGCCGCCGTGCGTCATGACATGGGGATTGTGCTTGGTTCGGCGCTCGGGCAAGGCTTTCTGGCCAGACGCTTTGATCATGAAGTTCGTCGCAAACCGATTTGGCTTGCGGAATCCAGACGGCAGCAATTCATGGCTTACTATCAATTGCTCGATGAAGCCGCCATCAGCCCAGTTGAAATGGGATTGCGATTTGCGATTTCGGATCCGTGTGTGTCCACGATTCCGATTGGCTGCAAGTCGATGGCTCAACTCGAAGAAAGCGTCGCTGCCGCTGAAAAAGGTGCTTTGCCGAGCGACGTTCTCGCACGCCTCGATGAAATCGCCGGAATGCTACCAACGCGTCCTTATGAGGAACCGATGATCCTGCCTTTCGGCAAGAACTACTTTGGTCCTGGCATCGCTAACATGGGCGCGGCAGTGCAGGTGGGGAAGCTTGAGTAGTGGGTAGTAGGTCGTAGTTTGGACATTCCTGTCCGAACACTTCTGCGAAAACTACTCATCGTCGGACAGGAATGTCCAACGTACATTTCTTCTCCCTGTCGGACAAGAATGTCCAACGTACATCGACTACACCAGCAACTCTTTCACCAACCGCCCATGCACATCGGTCAAGCGGTAATTGCGGCCTTGATGCTTGAAAGTCAGACGTTCGTGGTCAATCCCAAGCTGATGTAAGATCGTCGCGTGTAGGTCGTGGACGGGGACTTCGCCTTCCGTGATCGCATAACAAAATTCGTCGGTCTCGCCGTGGATCAGACCAGGCTTGAAACCTCCGCCCGCGACCAACATCGTGAAGCAACCGGCATGGTGGTCGCGACCGTAACTCGGTCGAACTTTACCATCTTGACTGAAAGTCGTGCGGCCAAACTCGCCGCCCCAAATGACGATCGTATCGTCGAGCATGCCACGCTGTTGGAGGTCAGTGATGAGCGCGGCGGTGGCTTGATCGGTTTCCTTACATCGCTTGGGAAGGTGCGCCGGCAGATCAAAGTGGTGGTCCCATCCGGAGTGAAAGAGCTGAACAAAACGCACGTCTCGTTCCGCCAACCGTCGAGCCATCAAGCAGTTGTAGGCATAAGTCCCCGGCTTGCGGGCGTCTTCGCCGTAAAGCTGATAAGTCGACTCGGGTTCGTCGGAAAGATCGGTCAGTCCAGGAATCGAGGACTGCATCCGGTAGGCCATCTCGTATTGGGCGATGCGAGTTTCCACGGCCGGGTCTTTGCTGCGTTCGAGTTCCTGCGCATTCAGTTCGTTGATGACATCGAGAATTTTGCGGCGGTCGGCGATGGGCTTTTCGGAAGGGTCATTCAGAAACAGCACCGGTGCCTCGCCCGACCGTAGCCGCACGCCAGCGTACTTGCCCGGCAAAAAACCCGCGCCCCATAAGCGGTTATTCAGCGGCTGCATGTTACTCAGATCGCCTTTGGAAACAAGCACGACGAAATCCGGCAGGTTGCGGTTCATCGAGCCAAGTCCATAGCTCAGCCACGAGCCGAATGATGGTCGGCCGGGCAAGCCGTGGCCCGTTTGCATGAAGGTCGTCGCCGGGTCATGGTTGACCGGCGTGGTGCTGACGCTGCGGATGGTGCAAACATCGTCGGTGATTTTCGCTATGTGCGGCAATAGTTCGCTGACCCAAGCGCCGTTGTCGCCGTGCTGTGCGAATTTGTACTGCGTGTTGATGATTGGGTGGGTCTTATGCGTGTTATTGAAGCCAGTCAGTCGCCCCTTTTGTTTAACGAGCGAAAAGATGTCCTCGCCGTGAAATTTTTCGAGCAACGGTTTGTAGTCAAACAAGTCCACTTGAGATGGAGCGCCAGCCTGAAAGAGATAAATGACTCGCTTGGCTTTCGGCGGATGATGCGGAAGCGAAGACGAGTCTGTTGGCGAAAGTATCGCGTCACTCGCAGCCTCGGCTGATTGCAACCCAGCCAAGGCGATGCCACCCAGTCCGGCTGATCCGAGCTGGAGAAAGCGCCGTCGGTCGATGCTATCGCAGAGGTGGTGAAGTTTGTTCATGTGCTTTCATTTTCCCTTGATAGTAACTGTACGATGGACATTCCTGTCCGTCGCTCTAACGTACGATGGACATTGTTGTCCGTCGCATTCCAGTACGATGGACATTCCTGTCCGTCGCCAAACAGTGCTCGGACAGGAATGTCCAAGCTACGTTTTTGTGGTCGGACAAGAATGTCCAACCTACGGAACTGGATCAATCTTTATTTTCGGGTCAAGGTTTCGCTGAGGTTGAAGATCGTCAGCGCTACGTCCGCCATCGCCGCGACCTCGTTTGCATCGAGTGTTTCGTCAACCGCCGACTCACCTACAGCCAGCAGTTTCTTCGCGGCTGTGGGATCAGCCGTATAGTCAGCAATTCGTTGGTGATGAAAATCCGTCAGCAACTTCAACTCTCGATCCACCGGCGAACGTGAAAGTACGCGCTGTATCATCAACGTGATTTGCGCCGGGGCGTCGTCGGGTCCCGCTTTGATCACCAACTCCGCGAGTTTGCGTGACGCCTCAACGTAAGTCGGATCGTGCAGCATCGCCAAAGCTTGTAGTGGCGTGTTAGTTGTTTCTCGCTTGACCGAGCAGACTTCTCGGCTGGGCGCATCAAAGACCGTCATCGCTGGATGCGTTGCCGCCCGACGCCAGTAGGTGTACAGGCTCTTGCGGCGCAGGTCGTCGCCTTTGCTCTGTGTATAAA
>JBGSKR010000432.1:0-2188 GCA_041741135.1 Mariniblastus sp. | reverse complement strand
CGACGACTTGGAAATTTGGAGCCGATGAAAACAGTCGCTGGATCGACGCCACGATCGAACTTCAAGCCAGCGAAGGCGACGTTAAATTTGAGGACACCAAAGAAGGCTCATTTGCCCTGCGGACTCATCCCGATTTGCGATTGACCGCCGACCCCAAAAGCGGTGTGAACGAAGTTTTTGGATCAGCACTCAACAGCAACGGAGAGACCAACAAAAACATTTGGGGCAAGCCTGCGAAATGGGTGATGTATCAAGGCCCGATTGATGGCAAGCCGATGTCGATCGCGATGCTTGACCATCCGAAAAATTTACGTCATCCCACGACTTGGCATGCTCGTGATTACGGCTTGGTCGCCGCCAACCCTTTCGGTCTGCATCATTTTACCGGCAAGAAAAAAGGCGAGGGCGCATACATTATCAAGTCAGGCGAAACGCTAACGCTGCGTTACCGAGTTGTCTTTATCCAAGGCATTGCCACGGCAGCCGAAATTGAAGAAAAATTCTCACCGTTCGCGGAATAGCAAGAAGTTCGCCAGCCACGTGGCGGCCAATGTTATCAGCCGTCACGCGCTATCCTAAACATCCTCATGCTCATCGCTTGATTCCCAATGTTCGGGCGCGTCTTCACCTTCATTCGGCATGCTGTACGATTCGTTCAGCCAACGTCCAAGATCAATCTGGCGACAACGCGAACTACAAAACGGCATCGCCGTTGTTTGTGAGCGGTCGAAATGATTTCCACAAATCGGGCAACTCAGTTTTGCAGGCGCGTTCATGTCGACGGATTTCGGACGAGACTTCGGGGACGAGGGAACCGAAAATCCAGATGAGAAATCGGGATCATGTTCGTATTTCATTTTCATCTCCTGCAACGATCAAACGGAACTGAGTTACGACCAATTTTCATCAGCTTCACCGAAAAAATCAAGCAGATCATTCGACACCAATCTCTATTAGCTCGAGCTGATTGGCTTCATTTTGCTTAATGGATTCTTGCAATCCACGTTTCGCGTCTTGAATCAAGCGGTCGCCCTGCTTTCCGGCGGTGCTATTGCCCCATTGCGTATCCCCATATAACGACAAAATCGAACGATAGATCGCGGTCGCTTTCACGGGATCGGACTCGGCAATGGCCGTACTCATCGCCACGCGTAACTTGTCCAGTTTGGCAATCGCTTCGCTGCGTTTCTCACTGCTGATTTTCAATGGAAACATCTTCGCGGCCGCCAGCACTTTTTGCTCGGCAACCGTCAGATCATCTGCTGACTCATACACCAGCACCAGCGCCGCCATTTTCGTCAGTGCTTTGGCTTGGTCACTTTCGGCAATCTCAGCCACTTCCAAAAATTGATTCTCGATTTCGGTTAAACGGTTTTCCCCCGGAAAATTTCGTCGCACGGACAGTTGCTTCACCAAACGCCGCACAGTTTGCGTTGACACTCCCATCTGATGAAGCAACTCGACACTCTTGGCACGTGGGTCATCCGGATACAGCTCCAAAAACTTTTCAGCTTCGGCGACAATTTGTTCGGGTTCCGCATTTCCTTCTTCGATCATCGCATACAAAGCATCCGAAGTCGGCGGTTGCGTGACATACCAAACACCCAGCACGGCTACTCCAATCACTGCCAGCAACGAGAGCAAGAGCGGAAGGATTCCACTGCGCGCCTGCGGTTCCTGCTTCTTAAAAACGGATTCGTATCGTCCACGAACGCGATCCGTCACCGTATTGAAATAGTCCACATCGCGGCGAGAATCAATTTCCGATTCGCGTCGACGTTCTGAGTCCAGATACTCAACGGTTGCCGAGTTTGCAAACTGGTTCGGCGGCAGGGTCGCGGCTGGCGAAAGTTTCTCCGTTCCGTCCCACGTTGCGTCCTCATCTGGCAAGTTTTTACTGGGCAACAACAGCTCAAACGAGTCAGAAGTCGAATCTGGCACGTTCGTCTCGAGAGACGTCTCGATCGTTTGGGACTCGGCATAACCGAGAGATTCCCCCAGCAATTCCGTTTCGATCTCGTCAATTTTATAACGCAGCGCTAAAGCGGTTTGAAAACGGTTTTGAGGAGATTTCTCCATCAGCTTGCGAATCAGTTGCTCGACGGAAGCCGGCACATCGGGAACGAACTCACGAATCGAAGTCGCTGGAACGCGAGTCAAATTTCGAATCGATTCTTCCATCGACTCG
>JBGSKR010000431.1:0-4519 GCA_041741135.1 Mariniblastus sp. | reverse complement strand
TGGGAAACGTGGTCCGCAGTGACGGCTGGGGTTTTGTACCGTTGACCGACGCCGAACTCGATTTCATGATCAAGAATCTGCGACCCGTGATTCGCTCCGACATGATTCATGCCGCTTATTGGGACGACCAATTGGTGGGTTACGTAGTTAACATTCCGGATGTTAACTGGGCGCTGAAACGGACTTGGGGGCGCTGGGATTGGTTGCGAATGCTTCAAATGCCAATGCTGATGCGCCGAACTCCCAAAACGAGAGTGATTGCCTTGGGCGTCGACGCGAATTTTCGCAATAAAGGCGTCGCGATGATGCTGATCCAACGATTGATTGACCTTTGGAATGAATACGATGAATGGGAGTTCTCGTGGGTTGCCGAAGACAACCTGAAATCGATTCGCGCTATCGAGCGCGCGGTACCCGTCAAGCAATATAAAACGTATCGCTTGTATGAGAAAACGATTGGAAAACCGCCAACAAGCATTCAGAATTAGCCGTCGTGCTTTCAACGTCCTCCCCAGATTCGCCACTGTTTTAATTTTTCTCGAACTCAAGATAAATTTCATCCCGATGCTGTTCGTAAACTCTGGTTCAACACCTTTGGATTTTGCCCAAGCATTGCGGGCATCGGCGATCGCTGCGGCATCAAATGGAGCCTCCAAGGGCGGGGGGAGATTAGGTTTACCCACGCCCCTGTCCGTCTCAGGCTTCGGCTCAGCCTGTGATGTGTTTTCTTCATTAGTAACATCAGCTCGTTTGCCCGCAATCAGTTGAAGACCCGTGACGATAATCGCAGAATTGATCACAATTCCGACGATTGCCGGAATGAGGATTCCGTTTCGACCATGCTTGGGTATTCCCAAAGGGCGATGCACCCAGCAATGAGGCCAGCCACAATCAGGGCGGACCCGAAGAGGCTAAGCGCCAGCGAAACCGTAGTGTCCGGCTCTATTCCGCCACCTCGCGTACTTGCGGCAAGCATCACCGAAAAGACTCGTAGACCGATTGCGCCAATTGGTGCCACCCAACTAAATTTGGCAGCGTTTCTTGAAAATGTAGTCGGGTGAGTCATTTGCTGACGGCGGTGTTTTGCAACTCAAAATTGCATTAATTCGCAGGCGTCCTAACGAATAGTGTTTTATCTTCCGTCGTGTAGTGGAACGGAACGAAGGGGGATAAAACTTTTGAACTGAGCCGCGAAGCATGGGGCAGGTTGTCTTGGGGGTTTAATCGTAAAGCCATTTTAGCGAATGGCTGGGTGGTTGTCGAATTGTTTGGTGAATGAGCGGTAAGGTGGGTGGCCATCGACCAGCAACTTCTCCAGCCGCGTCAGGAATTTCGCGCGAAACATTTTGCTCAGCCCGCACACGGGAAACAGCAAGCGGCTACCTCCCGCGATAGTTCCCCGGATGTCGGATTGCGTGATTCATTACGTCAGCCGCTGCGATTAAATCAGCAAGCGACGCCCCATCTTGCCCGTGCATCAAATATACGGACATCAATATCCATCCATCGTTAAATGTCCATTCAAGTTTCGGTGGCATCATTGCTGACGAAAGTCGGCGGTAACGAAACCGCCGCCAAAGAGTTAGGTTTCGGAACCCGCGCCATCGCGTGTTTCAGTTCACCGCTTGGTTCGGCGGATTGACTCCCTGTGGCATAACCTCGATCAGGGCGCGCAGAGCCTTGTTTACTGCTTCCTGCGTAGTGAAGACGACGGATACGTCGGTATCGAGAGCTACCATCAGCTTGGTCTGGTCAAACTGCGACGCAAATCGGTTCGGCTTTGCCTTGGAATAGTCGAATTGATATTCGTGGCCAAGTTGATCGGTCGACTCAGATGCCGGTTTACTGGCGGGTGGCTTCTTCATAGTCTTTTCGTTCCCTTCGAGTTGCTTTTCTCGCGCTAATGATCCGTACCACTATTTTATCACGTTCCATGAACGAAACCAACAATAGCCGCTCTTTGACCGAGTGACCGACGATGATTTCGCGAAGCTCGTCCTGAGAATGGTCCACGTCGTCAAAAATGAGCGCCAGGGGATCGCCAAATACGGTGCTTGCTTCATCAAAGGTGATACCGTGTTTCACGACGTTTGAAGCAGACTTTTTTGAGTCCCATTCAAATCTCAGTGACATGGGCAGGCCTCGATTCGTTCCGTACCACAGAGGTCATTGGATTGTCTCGCCGAACGATTGTTAAAAAGATTGATGATTACCTAACGGTTGCTCCCTATCTGAATGACATCGTAATGCCGGTTTCGACTCTGTCAAGATTTCATGTAGGCGATGCTCTTCTTTTAAAGAATCTTCGAAGTTTTTCACTTTGCCGACTCGGTAACGGATTCCGCTTCCCGGTAAGAACTTGTGCCGTAATCTCCGTCGACGATTGTTGGCTTGCGTTCGTCTGCTTCCTCGCTGGTGCTGCGGGACGAAGAGACGCGGGCAGGTTTGCTGGAGATCATTCAGTTCATGACAAAGCTCTTGCCAATAGCTAAAAAAATCCAAAAGGCCCGGTCGCCCGCGCAGGCGACCGGGCAACAATGGAAGTTTTCGATCTTCCGCTAACGTCAGGCATAACGCCCGGTTGCGCTTGCAGGCGTTTTTGACATTTCACTACGCAACAGGAACCCCTCCAACGAT
The DNA here is from genome assembly GCA_041741135.1 of Mariniblastus sp. Taxonomy (GTDB): domain Bacteria; phylum Planctomycetota; class Planctomycetia; order Pirellulales; family Pirellulaceae; genus Mariniblastus. Next base: position 1,882 of record JBGSKR010000431.1, on the reverse strand, counting down.
TCCAGGAATCGCTATTCACAACCTGTCGTGAAGCCGTTCACCTTTCGGTCAATCAGCCTTTAAATGTGCCGCAAAAGAGCACAGAGAGCGCGAAAGTGGAAAAGGTCAATCACGAGTTCAAACAATCCTTAAATCTTTTGCGAACTATGTGCACTCTCGTGGCGTTTTGTCATCGCCAAGTCGTTTTTCACGGCTCGTCCCTCGCTTTCAAATCGGTTGTCAATGAAATCGAAGCAGTGGTACTAAGGCGATATTCGTCGTTGAGGAACTCGACTCCATCGACGGGACTCCAGCTCCAGAACATCCATTAAGGTCGGACTTGGCCGGTGCCTCGCACGCGATAGTTGAAGCTCGTTAACTGCTCGACGCCGACCGGACCTCTCGCGTGCATTTTTCCAGTGGCGATGCCAATTTCGGCTCCCATGCCAAACTCGCCGCCATCGGCAAACTGAGTCGATGCATTGTGCAAAAGAATGGCGGAATCAATTGTGCGCAAAAACTTCTCAGCGACGCTTTCGTCGCTGGCGATGATTGATTCGGTGTGGTGAGAAGAATAGCGGTCGATGTGTTCGATCGCACCATCAACGCCGACTACAATTTTGACGGAGATGATCGCGTCAAGATATTCGGTCATCCAGTCTTCTTCGGTCGCAGGAAGGCAACTCGCGATCATGTCACAAACCGCTTTGTCACCACGGACTTCGCAACCAGCAGATTGAAGCGCAGCGACGATCGGAAGTAAATGAGTTTCGGCACAGGCTGAATCGATTAGCAACGTTTCGGCCGCACCACACACGCCCGTTCGTCGCATCTTTGCATTCAGCACAATTCGTTTCGCCATTTCCAAATCAGCCGAACCGTCCACGTACACATGGCAAATTCCTTCCAGATGCGCGAACACGGGCACGCGAGATTCGGCCTGCACACGAGCGACTAAACCCTTGCCTCCACGTGGGACGACAACATCAAGATTGCCACCAAGGCCTTGCAACATTTCGCCGACCGCCGTTCGATCAGTTGTCAGAACCAATTGAATCGCATTTTCCGGCAATTCGGCAGCCTTGAGACCGGCGACCAAGCATTCGTGAATCGCGGTACTCGAGTGAAAAGAATCACTTCCACCCCGCAAAATGACAGCGTTCCCAGCCATGAGACAAAGAGCACCGGCGTCCGCTGTCACATTGGGGCGACTTTCAAATATGACTCCAATCACACCCAGCGGAGTTCGTACGCGATCAATCTTCAGTCCATTGGGACGTTCGAAATGAGCAATTACTTGATTAACGGGGTCCGGCAAGTTTGCGATTTCGAGCAGACTGTTTTGAATCGTAGACAAGCGTTCTGGGTTAAGCCGCAAACGATCCAGCATCGCAGCAGACAATCCGGACGCTTCACCTGCAAGCAAGTCTTGTTTGTTCGCTGCCAAAATTTTCTCGGACGATTGGGACAAGGACTCCGCAGCCGTAACAAGCGCGCGGCGTTTTGATTCGGTCGAAGCAACGGCAATCGCGCGAGCAGCAACGCGAGCAGCACAGCCCATGTTGTGCATCGTTTGCTTCACATCATTGGATTTTGCAGAGATCATCGCTGAGATTCCTAGGATGGTTCGTTCGTTTTGATCATCGTCAAATTGTTGCGGTGGATCATCTCCGTGCGGATTGTTTCACCCAACAGTTGCTGAATCTCCGACGATCGCTTACCCAAGATCGCGGTCGCATCCCCGACATCGTATTCGACGATGCCACGTCCAATTTGATGGCCATTAGGACCGATCACAAGCACGGAATCGCCGCGTTCGAAAGTGCCTTCAACCGCCACGACGCCCGCCGGCAACAGGCTTTTGCCCGACTCAAGCGCAAGCAACGCTCCGTTATCAATCTGG
>JBGSKR010000430.1:0-2587 GCA_041741135.1 Mariniblastus sp. | reverse complement strand
AGCTCGCGAGCGTCGTTTCCCTCAACCACTCGCGGCCACGGTCGACCGCCCCGGAAAACGCAGCACCATTTCGATTCGGGTCGTAGTTCAACGAACTCGCGGGGCCACTCCAGTCCTGGCTCAATTGCACGACGTCAGGCTTGCCGTCGGGTCCGATGAACGAGAGCGACCGAAGGCTTAGCCAGTCGCCTTCAATGACCTGTAGCGTTACCGTCTCTGTTCCTGCGGGAATGGTAAAGTCGTAATCGCGATCAAACACGTTTTGATAAATATTGTATTGAGCATTCAAAACGACGGTCTTCCATTCGCCTTTGCCGGGCCCGCTTTCGAATCGCGTGTCAAAGATCGGTTTTCCATCGGCGTTAACGACAAGGCGAGCACGATCCGAAACGGTACCCAATCGAATCATGGCTGGTGTTGCTCGATCGAAACGGCCCGTGATTAACATCGGGTTTTGTTGGCCATTTTTGAAGTCAGTCTTCGACTTGGATAAAAATAATCCTTGACCCATGACGCTAGGCCACGTCGGCACGTCCATCTCGTCGCTGCCAGCAACCCAGTCTGCCTTGTAATGAGTCAGCTCAAAAGGTGCGTAGCCGCGAGTTGCCTGAGCGACGTTAAGGTCGTTCAATTCGAGAACCGGTTCGGTGCCCCATGCCAAGCCGTCTGAAATGATCAATCGATCGGGGTCCTCGGAACGAATGGCATCTGCCATTCGTTTGATGGTGCCAATGAAAATATCCTTCGGAACGTCAACCGGTTCATTGAAAAGGTTGAAGCTAAGATTGCGGCTCGGGATCCCGCGATACCGCTTTGCAAACATGGTCCAGTGAGCCGCACAAACTCTCTGTGTTTCCTCATCGGTCCACACGCTTGTGGGCTCGGGAGGTGAGGCGACGGTGTAGCCGGGCGCACGATGAAAATTAATGCAAACGTGAATCGAGTGCTCTTTTCCCCACTCGACCGCTTGATCGATTTCCCGTAGCGCTGCTTCATCAAACTGGTTCCAATCTCCATTCTTGATCCAAACGCGATAGTCCATCGGCAGTCGGACAAAATTGAAACCCAGATCTTTAATCATGCGAAAATCGTTTTCGACAAACGGTTTGTTGCTCCATTCTTTACTGAACTTTTCAAGAAGATTAAATCCACGCCATTGAGGTAAATGATGTGCGCTTGGTTCGGGCAATTCCGGTGTTGAATCGACGTCGGATTGAGCTTGCGATATCGCGGACGCGGCAATCAACAAGATGAAAATAGTGGACTGTCGAAATCGATGGGGACACAAAGTCATATGAAATCTTTTAGCATTTTGGCTTCGATGGATAAAATTCACGACAAAGTGATGTTACTGATCCGCAACGCGTAGAAGTCGCAGCGACTTATCGGCGGTGTCGATCTCAAATTTAAAATTACCCAAGAAACTCATGCCCAGCAGTGGCTCAGCATTGGTCGCGACGGCATCGAGGACGGCCGCCTCAACGTTCTCGGCTTCGAATTGGCCGACGCGGATTTTGGGTAACGTCACCGCCGATGCGGGGATCTCGCGTCCATCGGCCAGCACCAAACGCAATGGCTTGGCATCCGGCGGAACAACGATTCCCAGTTTGGTCGCGATCTCTGAAGGGAGGCAAACCAGGGAGGCTCCGCTGTCGAGAACCATTCGTGTGGTTTGGTCACCAATGACAACGTTCAAGTAAAGCGAGCCTTCGGGGGAAACATCGAGAGTGATGTGTTCGTTGAAAATCTCCTGTTCAACCTGTTTGAGCCGTTTGTCCAGTGTTGCGAGAATGGAGTCCGTCGTCATTGTTGGTGGCGTCCCAAAGTTTGTATTGAGTACCTTCAGCGCAATCGCGATCCCGTCTTTATTTTCTTCCAGCGAAAGATCAAGCTGCGACTTCACTTGATTAAGATCTCGCCGGATGGCGAGGACGGTTTCGGCATAGGCAGCTTCGGCATCGTTGAGAACCTTCCGCTCCGTCGCCAGTTTTTCCGCCATCCGATCCTGGCTGGTTGCCAATTGTCGGATCGTGGCCACGTTGGCGTTATTCATCGCCACCAAGCGGTTGTGCGTCGTCACATCCATTCCGCCCTGGGCAAGTTCCAGATTGATATCGATATTTTGCCCGTTGAGCATTTCGGATTGCTTCCGCATCTGCGAAAGCGTCGCAAGTGTTTGCTTCGTCGCATCGCGATTCAGTTTCAAAGTTCGCCGACTTCGCGGCAACGCGGATAGTGCCCGCGAAATATCGGTGGTCTTCGCCACCGAAAACGTTTTGCCATTCCGACGGAGGCCCACGTCGCCCAAAATCTTTTCAGCCTTCGAAACCACGTCGTCGCTGTACTTTATTGATGGTGCATCATCGGCTCGCAATGCACTCGTTGAATAAAGCAGCCAGCCGATCGCTAGAAGATAGGTCCGCAATCCGCGTCGCGAAGTCGAAAATGGTGGGTGCATGATCGATCGATTCTCCACGAAAATGGGTGCAGACGAGTGTCCCATTGTATCACAACGCCGAATCGGAGAAGTTTGCCCAACGACCGCGGGTAGTTTGACGAGATAGCAGTTTGCATTGGATCGACGTTT
>JBGSKR010000429.1:0-2452 GCA_041741135.1 Mariniblastus sp. | reverse complement strand
GGTCGTCTCAGGGAGCAGCCGGTTATCAGGCAAGCGTCGCTGCTGGAACCCCATCGTTCTCGTTCACCAGCGCAAACCAAGCTAGAAACTCATCCGCTGCGGCTTTCGTGGCCGTCCCCGAGCCCTCCGCCGCGCTCCTCGCCGCTTTGGGACTGCTCGGTTTTCTTCGCCGCCGTCGTTAAGCCCCCTGAGCTTCAGTATAATTGCTTACTACCTTCAATGTCCCCTCCATTCGAATGATCGGTTGGAGGGGATTTTTTTGTGTTCTAATTCTCTAGTTCAGACCACTGTGACCAACAATTTTGGACAGGATCGACATGATCAACAGGATTTTTCCCGTAGCTTGGACATTCCTGTCCGAGCATCCTATACAGCGACGGACAGGAATGTCCATCGTACGAAGAGATTGTGCTGCTTATTAAGTTTGGGTTAGAAGATGGTTGGGTTAGAAAATGTTAAAGGTCAGACTGGTATCTTTTAACCCCACCATTTTTTAACCCATTTTCGAAGAAAGAAGCCTGCATTGGTTTAAAGGTGATTGGGAATCTCTCACTTAACGAGGAATTAAGAGCCGCCCGATCTCCAAAGAGGGGAGCGACTGACAGGAATGTTCATCGTACAATGCAAAGCGAATCCAAGTTGAAAAGCGTTATGCCGAACCTTATTTGCACACAAATCGCAGAACTATTATTTGGCGCATTCGATCAGCGAATCGTGTTTGCGGAAAGCTGTACCGGCGGAATGGCTGCGGCGCTGCTAACGCAAGTGCCAGGCATCTCAAAATGGTTTTGCGGATCGGCTGTTACCTATCGTGAACCAACAAAAATGGAGTGGCTGGCGGTGACGCCAGCTACGATTGAGAAATTCACCGCCGAGTCAATCCAAACCACCGAAGCGATGGCTGTGGGCGCGCTGACCCATACCTCTGAAGCCACGATTGCTTGCGCCGTGACAGGTCATCTTGGGCCGAATGCACCGCCCGAAATCGACGGCCAGATTTTTGTCGTCATCGCCCAACGAAAGAATTCGGCGATCCAGATCGTATCATCGCAGCCGTATCAGTTAATGGCCAGCGAGCGAACGGCGCGGCAATTCGAATCCGCCGAGCGGATGCTAATCGAGCTACGAGATTTTTTGAAGCGAATTTCGCAGGACGCTGCAAAGTTGTGACCGATTGATCGTGACTCCGGCAGTTAACAGCGGCGAATCAAAAGACTGATATAAGAACGTGTTTTATAATTCAAAATGCCAACGTAAGCGGCAGGGCGCAAGCCCTCCGGTAACACAAAATCAAAGCTGACCCATGCGAAACCGGACGGCTCGCGCCGTTCCGCTACCATTTTGAAACACGTTCCAAGTTGTTGCAAAATCATTCGTGGGCGAAATCATTCGCAGGCGAAATTATTCGCGGTCGAAATGAATTCCTACCATCGCATCCGCCCTCCAAAGAAACCTGATTTGAGGCCCGTCATCGTGAGCGCCATTTGCTGACGGATCAATGGCGTTCGATGAAGCCATGGCAAAGTGCAATCGCGAAAGTAGCTTCTCCAACGACTATCCGATTGGAAATAAGGAGTGAGCAGCGAGGTGACAAATCGATAGTATCGCGAATGATGACGTTGCTCGGCAACCAACTGTGCGCCGGCGTCTTCCCAGCTCGCTGACTGCTCCAACGCGCTGGCGAATTGATAGGCATCGAGCAACGCGAAATTCAGCCCTTGCCCCAAGTGAGGACTATTCGCGTTCGCCGCGTCTCCTAAAAACACATGCCGGGAATCAAATTGAGGTTGAACGTAGGCTCGACGATAAGTCCCATACGCGGTGCAGCTCCAATCTTGAATGGAAGATATCGTTTCCTCCGCCGCCGGATAGAATTGCACCATTTCGTCTTTCCAGACTTCAAGCGGTTGCTGCAAGCAGCGGTCGCGATCTCGGCAAGCCAATCCCCAAAACAAACTGGCTCGTCCTTCGCCCACAGGCAAGATTCCCATCAATCGCGTGGTGCCTTCGACGACTTGCAGCAGTTGCTCATGGACTTGGGTTGATTGCACGTTACACCAGATTGCCGCATAGTCATACTGGCGATCGGTACCACGAAAACGATGCTGGTTTCGCAGTCCGCACTTGGCTCCATTGGCGATGATCACATGGTCAAACCCGGAAAATTCTCGGCCATCAACAGCAACAATGGCAACCTCGTCGACGCTCGCTTCGGTTCGAGCAACTTCGACGTTTAACACGATCGGAATTTGTTCCTCGCGCACCGCTTTCAATAACACTTCAAAAATATCACCGCGATGAACACCATAAGCGTGCATTCCGATTCCAGCCGCCGCAAACGGCAACTTGATCATGGTACGACCGTTGCGGTAGATCGCATGCAAGTCATGGATGGGTTCAGACCGAGCAATGACTTGAGATAGCAGACCAATTCGCTTAAGCACACATTGTC
>JBGSKR010000428.1:0-7069 GCA_041741135.1 Mariniblastus sp. | reverse complement strand
CTGGGCGACTTTCAGTTTGTAGAAAATGGCGTTCCTCAGACCGTTCGTTGTGTGCGGCCTTATGAGATTCGACCCGCGCAGCCTCCGAGCCAAATCGCGGACATGTCGAACTCATTTTTGCGATGGCGTACTCAGATTGTTCCTGCTTATGAAGGCATGGAAGGAACGCTACCGTCCCAATTTCGCTGGGAGTCCATCATTGACGGAGTCTGTTTCTACACGCACAACTCGAATTGCCAGATTGAAGTCCGGCGGTTCGCTTGTTCAACCGACGCAACGATTGCAACGAAGAATGGCCAACAGTTCGAGACTCGAATTGAATTCGTAGATGCTGTCCCTGATCCCACTGAAAACAACGACCACGAGCCAACACCCATTGCCGTTGGATTTTCAATTGAAGTCGATGGAGTTGCATTCCGAATTCGAATTCCAGATGACCTGCGTATTGAGAACAATCGAGATAGCGAGAAACTCCGTTCGTTGAGAACTGCTTTCTTTCGCGATCGCGTACTTGATGATTTGAGCTTGGATGGAATTGCGAACTGGTTCCAGCGTCAATGGCTGGCGGAAGTGTATTGTTCGGCTTTGATTCATGCTTCAATCGTCGCCGATGTTTCGCTTGCTGAGGTCTGGGAGGGGCAAGGAACGCCAAACGGAGTTCCAATTGATTTTCAAACAGTTCTATCGGTTATTTTTCAAAGCATTTCCACGTCTCAAGCCAGTGCGAACGGTGGCGATGATTCTAACGCTGAAAACGATCAAGAAGTTCACCAACGGCTGTTCCATGATTTGGCTGACTTGCTCTCTCAACAGGGCGTGCGAGATGCATTGCATCGTCATGCACCGACTCTGTGGCAAACGCCTGACAAACTTTGGCAACCGTGGCTACGCCGAAAATTTAAAACGACGCTTGGGTCTGCGTTGATGGAAGCCGTTCAGCAATTGTGCCCCGACTTGGACGCCGGAGACTTAACGCTAGACATTGATGCAGGGCCACGAACAGCCGATGCCCTTCCTGCTCCAGAAGGAATCGAGGAGATTTGGCTGCTTGAGAAAGCAGTGGGTGGCGGCGGAATCGTGGAAGCTTTTCTGTCCCGGTACGGAGAAGACCCGCGTCGCTTTTTTGACTTGGTTGAATCCGCTTTGAATCCGGGTGACTTCGAAATCGTCGATGAGCAATTGACGACGCTGCTTGGCTGGGTAAACGATTTGGGTGACACAATGCTACGCGACCAGTTCAGTGAAATCCGCAATGCCCAAACAGATTCGTATCAGGCTCAGGCCGATTCATTTGAACAACTGATTCGCATGTTGTCTCAGCGAGGACTATTTGTTTGCCACAGTGTAGTGGCCGCGATTGCCGCCAGAATCCTCAAGCCCGGTAGCACATCGGCAACAGATGAATTGCTGCACAGTCTGATCACGAATTGGCAGCAACTAGAACAACGACTGGGCGTCGATATCGACTTGAGGATTATCGCGTATCTGAACAGCAGCACCAATCAGCTTGACCGATCGCTGGCTCAAATTGTTGGAGATGCCGTCGGGCTTGATCCGAGGCAATGGCGATTCGGAGCTTTGACCAGCATGTTGTGGCCGCGCGGCACCGCGATTCGCGGAAGAAAATTGGATACCTACAATCCGTTTGCAAAACTGCCCGATGCGGATCACGAACTGGTACGCGATTGCCTGGGGGCGGGGCCTGAGATTGTGTCGCTCGGTGATTCTGATTGGCTTGAGCAAGTTGGTGCGTATTTAGTTAGCGACAATGCGGTCTGTCTTCAAGCAAGTGCCGATCAAACGACGGAATTGCGTTCGGCGATTTTGGAATTGATGGCTCAACCCATCGACGCGGGCCTGCTGTTGCTGCATCCCCGAGTCCGCTCAATTGAACGACGAAACGGAAACATTGAGGTTATTCTTGAGTTGGCGGAGGGAGTCCAATGAGCAGCCGCCAAATCATTCGATCTTCATCCACCAGCAACGCTGAGATTCGAGAACTCTTGCAGGGAATTTTTGCGGCGGAGTTGCTTTCCCCAAGCAATCGTTTGTGGGTCGTGTCTCCTTGGTTGTCTGACCTTGAATTGCTCGATAATCGTTCTGGAGCATTTGCGTCCTTAGACCCGCAGTGGGGTTCTCGACAGATTCGATTGGCTGAAATGCTTGGGCGACTATTGGAATTGGGGACGCAAGTAATTATTGCGACGCGACCGGATAATCACAACGAATCGTTCTTGAGGAAACTGGATGATCTCGCCCGTTCCGCTGGCAATGATTCGAGTTTGACCATTCACCGCCTTCCGACTCTGCACACCAAGGGAATTCTTGGTGACGATTTTTACATCAGCGGTTCGATGAACATTACGTTCAACGGAATCGAAGTGTTGGAGGAAGGGTTGTTGTTTGCGACCGATGCTGAAGCGGTTTCCAATGCGCGAATTGCCTTTCTGGATGGTTACGGAGGCAACACATGAGCGGTTTGAATCCAGACACCGACCAGTTGGAATTCCTTCGAACGTTCTTCGGAGAAGGAAATACACTCCGCTGGAACGAATTTGAAAATGGAGGAATGAATCAAAATGCAGCGGACTTGCTGGCGACGTTGATCAGAGATTACATCGACGGCGAAAACGCAGTAACGCTGCCGAGAGTGGCGGAGAATGGCTCAACGAACTGGTATTGCTGTGCCCGAACGGCGCGTCAATCTCGGATGTTGCGTGAACAACTTGGCGCGTTTCTTGGGCCGACGTATACCGACTTTCAAGGTCAACGTGCGACGTTGGATAAATCTGATCCGATCGAATTGGCCGTTGCCGAGCAGTTCCAGCCGTATGTTTTTCGTTTGGGCGTCGTCAAAGAAGAGCATCGGGCCACCGTACGCGAACGTATTTTTACGATGCGTTCACTGAGAGACAAATCATCTGGACGCGTATCTACGCAAGCGAAACCGATTGGGCGATTGCTGCGCGATTTTGAGATGGCTTTGTTTACCGGAAACGAACCGAACGCTTGGCGAATTCATGAGCAGTTTCGCGCTCGCGGCAGGCTCAGTTCGCGAAACTTGCTTTTCCTCCAAGTCACAGCACTGGCTTCATTTGGGCACTGGGAACAAATACTAGCATTGCCTCAACATTCAAGCTTAATGAATGTCCGACGACCGCTTCGAGTTTCCCACGCATTGCTCAAGGCTGGCTATGAAGTGAACTTCAAACCGTTTGAAAAAGAAAACGATGTTACCGGTTGCGTTGCGGCATTTGTGGAACGTCGGCAAAGTTTCGGCACGTTGTTTCGGTCTACTGGAAACGTTAATGACGCCTCGGCGTTAAAAGCCTGCATTCTAAATGCAGCAACTTCGGAGTCAGGTCACCAGCGACTAAAGGTACTTGCGGAACAATATCGAAACGTTGGATTTGAAAATTTCGCGTGGGTTGAGGCAATTTGCAAATATGCAGACGAAACGTGGGCGGCTCAACAATCCCAAAAGGACGAATCCGAATCGTCCGAGTCCTTCTTCGATCAAGCGAAACATTCCTGCGAGCAAAACGATTTTGTCACAGCAATGCCATTGTTGATTCAGTGTGAACCGAACGCCGAAGTAATACAACAGTTGTTGATGTGCGCGTTTGAACTGAACGAACTGGAGTCTACCTCGCAAGCAATTGCGTTTGTTCAGCAAGCGCCGTCAGATCAACGGGACAGAGCTTTGGCCATGCGAACCGCCGCACAATGGTATGAGACGCTGTGCATTGAAACCGGACTTCAGCAGTCTGAGACGACCGCCGACGAAGTCGCCGAACTACCTGTGAACTGGCATCAGTGGCTGGAGCGATTGAATTCGACCCCCGATTGGGCGGAGGCAATGGATATATTGCAGGCGGGGCAAATTTCTTGGGACGTAGATTCCTACCGAACCAACGCCAATGAGCAGCAGTTGCTAGTTGATTCTCTAGCCGCCTCGCGATCACAGAGTGCCGAAGCGACGCTGCGACTGGCGATGCCCAATATGTTATATGCATTTATTCCTGACAGCAATCCGATTCGCGAGTTCAAAGCCCTCTATCTGAATTTCGCTTTGATGCTTTCACTAGATGACGAAATTGGCGCGGATGATTTAACCGCGCTCGCGATACTGACAGAGGCCATCCTAGAATCAGGACCAATCGCAGCGGCAACGAAGAACGAGTTTGCCGAGATGATGGAGTTGCTGGAGACCGCTTGGAGTCGCATCGAGTCATCACGCCACTTGGATTGGACATTATCCGTTCTTGACTTGCTAATCGCCTACAACGTCAGCAACCGCACGCCGATTGACGGCTTCATCAACGCGATGGTTGGGAGCTTCCGAAAGTGGAAGGGTCGCGTTCGCTTGGATCAATGGGACTTTCTATTCCATTTGTTTGGTGAACTTGGCCAAACAAACCTCCTGACCGACATTCAACAGGAAGAGTCCGCAGAGTCAGAGGCCGCCACCGTCGATTCCAAGTCACTTTCGGGGAAGTCGATTGCCATCTACACTTTAACGAAGCGAATTGGCCGTCAAGCCCAGCAAATGATTGAAAAGCGATTCGAAGGCGTGAAAGTGCAACTACTGCACGTCAAAGCATCAACCGATCGTCTAGTCCAACTGGCACAAAACGCCGACATTTTCATCGTCAATACTTGGGACGCCAAACACGCCGCAACGGGGGCGGTCAAAAAGAATCGTAGCAGCAAACAGACAACTCTTATGCCCGATAGCAAATCAGCAGGGAGTTTACTCAAGGCGTTAGTCACGCATTCAATTTGAGGACAACAATTTATGGCCCACGATCCCGATGCCGGGAAAAATTTGCGATTGGCAATTCCAAAATATGCGTCCAATGAATTCTTAGACGGATTTGATCAAACCGGCGAAGTTGTTGCGGTTCTGAACTGCTTCATTCCTGATGAAACATCATCAAGTACTTTACAATCAATCTTAACTGACTGCGTATACAGATACTTGCTTGCAACCGGCAAAAGTATTCACAGCAAATGCGAAGGCAAAAACTTCGAAGGAAGGTTAGATGATTTTTTAAGAAGCAAAACACGACTTACAGGCAAGAATTTGACTAACTTCCGTGACATTTTGCGGGCGGCGGTATTGGCAACGATGCAGACTCGTCCCGACAAAAAGAAACGAAGAAATATTCTGTCCAAGCAAGTTGATAACCGCTGCTATATTTGCGGTCGCGAAATCGACAAGGGGCAAGAAAAACTCGACCATGTTTGGCCGCTAAATGCTGGCGGTGGTAACGGGACAAATCTAAGAAAGGCTCATGCTGTTTGCGAAGAGACGACTCGCGACCTAGCAGTCTGTGGAGACGCACCTTTGGGCAGGTTCGCGTTTTCGAAGAATTTACCCCGCCACTTATCCAATCCTCCGAACGATGGACACTGGTGGCCACGAACGCTTTCAGAAGTCGAAGATTTTATTGCATACGCTGACGACCTCAGAGCCACTCAATTGAGATTTGCAATTTTGCGACGACAAGATTTCAAATGCCTAAGGTGCGAGAAAGAAATTCGCGAAATCGGTGAGGGAGTCCTTTCAAAAAGGGAAAAAGAGGAACCATGGTGGTTTCCAAACACAGAATTCATATGCAACCCATGTAGCCAAGGAACTCAAAATGCCAACGTATAACGGAATATTGATCAAACAACGTACTGATGGTCAAGCACTAAGTTTTTTCGCTTTTGCGTCTGATGCTGCGGACATTCTTGGTTGGGCCGATATTATAAGAACGGCTGACATGCATGGTGCATCCCAACGACTAAAGAATGATGCGCACATTAGTGCGATTAAAGGATTTATGAACGCGTCTACGCAAAACGTAATTCCAACTTCCGTTACACTTGCGGTGGCACCCGATAAATTCACTGTCACAGACGTAGAGGATACTGAGAGTAAAGTTTCGCCAGCAAAACTGACAATTGCCTTTGAAGAAGGTGAAAAGGTTGCCCTCGTTATTGATGGACAGCATCGACTGTTGGCTTTCAATGAACTGGATAGTAACCCGCCGTTGCTTGCTTGCGCAATTTTAGGATCCGATGAACTGGAAAGAGCGCTTCACTTTGTTGTTATTAACAACAAAGTGAAACGTGTTCCGAGCGATTTGGTTAAAGGGATAATGGCTGAATTAACTGTTCCTCAGCAGGAAACCTTAAAGAGCAGACTAACTAGAGTTGGAATCACACTAGGAAATTATTCAGCCGCATTGAATGTTCTCAACACTAATAACATTAGTCCCTTCAAGGATCTCGTCGATTGGGACATCAATAGAGGTGAAAATGCTGTAAGGCGAGTGAAACCTGCCGCTCTAGAGTCATCGTTACGGACAATTATTTCTGATCTTCGGGCGCGTATTGACATCGACGTTGACGATGCAATTCAACTTCTGTCTGCCATTTGGCGTGGCGTTAGAGACTCTTGGAACTCGGGAAACGTTACTTGGATTGCGGCAAGCAATACTGAAACTGAGCATTCAAAATTGGTTGACAAGGCAGGCCTGGTGGCTGTCACAGAATTCATTGTTGAGCGACTCAATCTCAAATTGGAAGACGGGTTTGACGTAACCAATCCGACTTTGGTTGAGGAGTTTAGCAAATCAGTGATGCAGTCTGTGCCATCAAGATTTTGGTTAATGAAGTGGACGGAAACTGGGCTGGATACCTCTGCTGGACGTAGCCTTATTCGACAATCACTGGCGGAAATTAGAACCGCAGCTTCGAGCGGGGCTGATGATCCTTTGTTGGGAGCTGTACTAGTACCGACTTCTGAATAAGTGAAATGCAGGTTCATTTCGTGAGATGGTCGCTAACTCCAGCGGCAAAAAAAGCGGATGCGCGATCGAGACATGTCGAGCATTCACCGCAGGGAACTTCGCCTCCATTGTAACAACTCCAAGTCTTCTCAAACGGAATGCCAAGTTCCAAACCTCGTTTCACGATCTGGCCTTTATTCCAATCAATAAATGGCGAGTGAACTTCAATTGGATTCCAGTCGCAAACCTGTGCTGCAGCGTTCATTGCATCGGCGAATGGCGGTTTG
>JBGSKR010000427.1:0-6496 GCA_041741135.1 Mariniblastus sp. | reverse complement strand
TTGAAGCGGAATACTGGGGCGTTGCAGGATTGATGTTGCTCAGTTCGCTGGTGGCTCTCGTCTACGTCTGGCGCGTGGTGGAAGTGCTTTACTTTGCGGAACCGTCGGACGCAGTGAAAGCGTTGCCGAAGCAGAAATGGGAAGTTCCGCCGGTGATGTTGCTGATGACCTATATCGTGATTGCAGCGACGTTGGTGTTCGGTTCATGGACAGAATGTTCGCTGGGGATTGCCGAATCAGCCGCTGCGGCGCTATTGGAAGTGGGAGGTGGACGATGATCGCTCCCGAATTATTGATTCCGATTTGTTTGGGGCTGCCGCTGCTCGCGCTGCTGTTGGTGGTGATCTGTGGATCGATCCCCAATCTTCGCGAAGCTTGCACTTTGACCGTTGCCGTTGGTTTGTTTGTCGCAAATATTCTGTTGGCGAGTGATGTGTTTTCCGGTGGCCGGCCTGAGTGGTACGTTGGCGAAATGATGCCCGGATTTCGAATCGCATTTTCGGTTGAGCCGCTGGGAATGCTGTTCGGGTTGGTGGCGTCGGGTTTGTGGATTTTAACCACGATTTATTCCGTGGGTTACATGCGTGGGCATCACGAAGAAAATCAAACGCGGTTCTTCAGTTGTTTTGCCGTGGCGATTTTCGCGGCGCTGGCGGCGGCTTATTCGGCAAACTTGTTCACGCTGTTTGTGGCGTATGAGTTGATGACCATTTCGACTTATCCACTCGTGACGCATCATGGAACGGAAGAAGCGAGAAACGGTGGCCGCGTTTATTTGGGAATTTTGCTTTCGACTTCGGTTGCGTTTTTCATGTTGGCGATTGCTTGGACTTGGGTGGTTGCAGGAACGTTGGATTTCAAATTGGGTGGGATTTTGTCGGATGCTTATTCGGAAGGCCGACTCACGGATTGGCAGTTGGGGATTTTGCTGGCGCTATTTGCGTTCGGGATTGGCAAAGCTGCTTTGATGCCGTTCCATCGATGGTTGCCCGCAGCGATGGTGGCTCCCACTCCCGTCAGTGCGCTGCTGCACGCGGTGGCGGTAGTGAAGGTCGGTGTGTTTTCCGTTTTGAAGGTTGCGATTTTTGTTTTCGGAGTTGATCTGCTTAAATATTCTGAAGTCAGCATCTGGTTGTGCTATGCCGCCGCAGGAACGATTTTGCTGTCGTCGCTGGTGGCGATGACGAAAGATAATCTAAAAGCTCGACTGGCTTATTCAACGGTCAGTCAATTGTCATACATCACCCTCGGCGCGGCGCTGGCGACAAAAGAAAGTGTGATTGGTGGCGGGATGCACATTGCAATGCACGCCGTCGGCAAGATCACTTTGTTTTTTTGTGCGGGTGCGATCTATGTGGCGACTCACAAGAAAAACATTAGCGAGATGCGCGGACTTGGTCGGACGATGCCGTTCACTTTCGCCGCATTTTTGATCGCCGCGATCAGCATCATTGGTTTGCCGCCCGGCGGTGGGGCGTGGAGCAAATGGTTTTTGGCGATTGGAACGGTGCAGCGAGCGAGCGAGTCGCCTCAGACGATGCACATGTATTTGCTAACGGCGACCTTGATGATTTCGTCGTTGCTGAACATCGCTTATTTGATTCCGATCCCGATTTTGGCTTTTATGAAAGCTCCGAAGGAAGTCGGGCAAGCAAAATTGCTCGATCATGGTCACGTTGATCATGGTCATGCGGGGCATGGTCACGGTGCGCATGATTCGGGAAGTGGGATTCATGAGGCACCGCTGATGTGTGTCGTGCCGTTGTGCATCACCGCGATTGGTAGCGTGGCGTTGTTTTTTTATGCGGATTGGATTTACGAGGCTTTGCTGCCGATCACGAAGTCGCGGTAGTAGGCGACGGTCAGGAATGTCCATCGGACGGAGATAGTATCAGACGTGACTTGAACGTTGAACAAAATAGATCATGAAACACGAAACAGAAAATTTGGAACCGAGTTGGTTTGAGCGGAATGTTCAACTGATCATTGTCGGCTTGGTCGTCGCTTGCATCGGCACGCTTATTGCCGAATGGATTTGTCGTCCTTTTTTTGACGATCATCATCCGGCGCATTTCCCGATCGAGAATGTGTTTGGTTTTCAGGCGGCGTTTGGGTTTGTGGCATTTGTGGCGGTGGTTTTCCTTGGGCGATTGTTGCGTTTGGTAATCAAGCGAGACGAGGATTATTACGATGCCTAACGTCCCTCCAGGCTTGCTAATGATCTTAGGAGCTTTACTGCTTCCTTTTTTGGGAAAACGGTTCAGTGCTTACGGCGCTCTGATTCTGTCGAGTGCTAGTCTGGCCATCTTCTGCCTCGCGTCGGGCGAGCCAATTCACGTGAATTGGTTTGGTCAATCGTTAAACATCGTTCGCGTTGATAACTTAAGTTTTATTTTTGGAATCGTGTTTCACATTGCGGCGATCACCGCGTCGATTTATGCGCTGCATGTTGAAGATACGAAGCAGCACATTGCCGGGATGATTTACGCGGGTAGTGCGATTGCGGCGTGTTGTGCTGGTGATTTGATTACGTTGTTTGTGTGTTGGGAGTTGACCGCGATTTCAAGTGTGGTGTTTGTGTGGGCCACGGGCACGCGGCGTTCGTATCGTTCCGGAATGCGGTACTTGATCATTCAAGTCATGTCGGGTGTGTTGTTGCTGGCGGGTGCCATGATTCATTTTCAGCAATCGGGATCGCTGGAGTTTTCTCATTTTCTAAATCTAAGTCCCGGCGAGACGGCCAAGATTTTCGATTATGGACTTGGTCCTCAACTGATTTTGCTGGCCTTTGGAATGAAAGCCGCGTTTCCGCTGTTGCACAATTGGTTGCAAGATTCGTATCCGGAAGCGACCGCGACGGGAACGGTTTTCTTAAGTGCGTTCACGACGAAACTGGCGATTTACGCGCTGATTCGCGGATTCGCGGGCACGGAAGAACTGATTTGGATTGGCTGTGCGATGACGTTGTTCCCGATCGTGTTCGCTGTGATTGAGAACGATTTGCGCCGCGTGTTGGCGTACAGTCTCAACAACCAGTTGGGGTTCATGGTCGTGGGGATTGGAATTGGAACCGAGTTAGCGATCAACGGCACGGTGGCTCACGCTTTCTGTCACATCATCTACAAAGCGTTGTTGTTCATGTCGATGGGCGCGGTGCTGTATCGAGTGGGAACGGTGAAAGCCACGGAACTAGGCGGTCTTCACAAGTCGATGCCGCTGACGACGATTTTTTGCATGATCGGTGCGGGCGCGATTTCTGGGTTTCCGCTTTTGAGTGGCTTTATCAGCAAGTCGATGATCATCACAGCGGCAGCAGAGCAGCATCAATTCTGGGTGTGGGTGATTTTGCTGATCGCGTCGGCAGGCGTGATGGAGCATTCGGGGATCAAGATCCCTTTCTTCGCTTTCTTTGCTCACGACTCTGGCAAGCGAGTCAAAGAGGCGCCGTGGAATATGCTGATTGCGATGGGCGTCGCAGCAGTATTTTGCGTTGGGTTGGGGGTGGCTTACCCGCTGCTTTATCAATGGCTGCCGTACGCCTCGGACTATCATCCTTACACCGCTCCGCATGTGGTGATGCAATTGCAATTGTTGTTGTTTGCGGCGCTCGCGTTTGTGGTGCTGATGAAAACCGGGTTGTATCCAGCAGAAATTCGTTCAACGAACTTGGATACGGATTGGGTTTATCGTCGCGCTTTGCCGACGCTGATTCAAGGATTGGGTGTGGTGATCGCCATCGTGGATCGTGCTTTGAGATTCGCATTTCTCGCGGTGTTTCGCAACTTCTTGCGGTTGACAGAAAGGAAGTTCAACGAAAAGGGCACTTATGGATCGACGTGGTCCACGAGTACAATGACTTTTTGGGCAACCGTTTTGCTGGCGATTTGCCTGGTGCTAAACTATTTGAAGTAAGTCGATTTCCAGTTTTGTTCCGTAGGATGGACATTCTTGTCCGTCCACTTCCCTGCGTCGGACAATTCTATCCAGCATACGATTCGCCAAAATGTTTGAGTTTTATCTCGGGTTGAAACGCAACCACGCACTTAAAGAAGGAATCTGATTTGGATTTCACAGCCAAGTTTCGTCAGGCATTGCTGCGGTTTGGGTTTTCCTGTGCGATTGGTTTAGCTTGCCTTAGTCGCGCCGCGATTGCTGACGAGCCGAATGGGCAGAATCCGATCGCGGGGAACTCGATTGCTCCAGTTGCTGCTCGCGCCGCGCCGGCGGATCCACTGGCGTTTGATGGCGAGGCGGCTTATGCGTATCTAAAATTGGTTTGCGATTTTGGGCCGCGTCCAAGTCTTTCTGAAGGCATGCGTAAGCAGCGAGATTTCTTGAAAGAGCATTTCGCGGCTCTGAAAGCTGAAATTATCGAGCAGCCATTTCCCATTCGCGAGCCGAACACCGGTCAAGTCGTGCAGTTGACCAATTTGGTTGTGCGTTGGCATCCGGAGCGAAAAAAGCGACTGTTGTTTTGCTGCCACTACGATACGCGGCCTTTTCCCGATCGAGATCCGGTCAACCCGCGCGGTATATTCATCGGTGCGAACGACGGTGGAAGTGGAGTCGCGGTGCTGTGTGAGTTGGGAAAACAGATCGCCGAAATGGATGGGCCGTATGGAGTCGATTTTGTTTTCTTTGATGGAGAAGAATATGTCTTCATCGATAAGCGCGACCCCATGTTTCTTGGTTCTGGCTATTTTGCCCAACAGTATGCGACTCAGCGATTTGATTGGAAGTACCAGTTTGGCGTTCTGTTGGATATGGTCGGCGACAAGAGTTTGCAGTTGCATTACGAAGGCAACAGTCTCGGTTTCGCCCCGCGCTTGACTCGCGGCATTTGGGGAGTGGCTCACGAGTTGGGGGTCAAAGAGTTTGTTGCCAAAGAGCGGCATAAAATCAACGATGATCATCTGCCGCTTAATTCGATTGCTCGGATTGAGACTTGCGATATCATTGATTTTGATTATCCAGACTTGGATTCCAACAATGCTTATTGGCATACGGAAAAAGACACCGTTGAAAATTGTTCGGCAGATTCGCTGGGCAAAGTTGGCAAGGTCGTGCTGGAATGGCTGCGGCAGATGCAGCGGCTGAACAAAAAGAAATAGTCAAAACAGAAATCCATTCCTTTGGAGTTCGATGTCCGCACCTCCGGCAAAAATTATCTATCTCACTGCCGGTGCCGCAGGAATGTTTTGCGGTAGCTGCCTGCATGACAATGCACTCGCTCGCGCTCTCGTTCGCGATGGATGGGATGTTCAACTGGTGCCGACCTACACTCCGATCCGCACCGATGAAACGGATGTCAGCGTCGATCACGTGCTGTTCGGTGGCCTGAACGTTTATTTGCAGCAAAAAGTTCCGTTGTTTCGCTACTTGCCTGCGATGTTGGATCATTTTCTTGATAGCCCTCGACTGATCCGTCGCTTAACTGCGAAGGCTATCGACACCGATGCAAGATTGTTGGGTGGAATGGCGCTGTCGATGCTAAAGGGAACTCACGGAAATCAGCGGAAAGAAGTCCGTCGCATGAGTCGTTGGCTGAAGAAGGAGAAACCGGATTTGCTGCTCTTGACCAATTTGCTGATTGGCGGATGCTTGAGCCAACTGAAGCGAGAACTCGATGTGCCAGTGTTGGTAACACTTCAAGGCGACAATGTGTTTCTCGACAGCTTAGTGGAACCCTGGCGATCCGCGTGTATGAAAGAAATCAAGTTGATCGCACAACAAGTCGATGGCTTTATCGTTCACACCGAATTTTTTCGATCAATGATGAGCGACTATTTTGAAATCGAGCCAGCGAAAATCCATGTGACTCCGTTGGGAATCGATGTGACCGATTATCAGCGATTTTTGCCAGCCACATCAAACCTAGGTAGCAACGTTCAAGAAGCCACTGATGCCTCGAATCGCATAATTGGATACTTGGCTCGACTCGCCCCAGAGAAAGGGCTGCACCGACTGGTCGAAGCTTTCATTGAACTAAAGAAGCAACCGCGATTCGCTGACGTGAAATTGAGAATTGCCGGTTGGCTAGGACCGCCGAATCTCGGCTATGCTGCCGAACAGTGGAATCGTCTGAAGCTCGCTGGACTGGAAAATGAATACGAGTATCTAGGAACTGTCGAACGGCAACAGAAGCTGGATATTTTGGGATCACTCGACGTGTTTTCCGTTCCCGCAGACTACGCCGAGCCAAAAGGCTTGTACGCATTCGAAGCTATGGCGGCCGGAGTCCCGATTGTGCAACCTTCGGTTGGCACGTTTCCCGAATTGATTGCCCGGTCGGGCGGCGGATTGAGTTATGATCCAAGCATTCCCCATGCGCTGTCAGAAACTTTAATGCGATTATTAGATGATCAGGAGCTGCGAAGTGTACTAGGTGCCACAGGTCAGCAGTTCATTCATGAATCCCGTAACTCAGCCAGCATGGCCGTATCAACGGCGGCAGTGATTCGTAAATATCTATAGTCGAACATGCTGTTCCATCTCA
>JBGSKR010000426.1:0-2665 GCA_041741135.1 Mariniblastus sp. | reverse complement strand
CACGCCAATCATTGATGCGATCACCGATCGCATCATCGTTCGCGCAGGCGTGGAAGATCGTTTGCTGGAAGCGATCGAATATGCCGACCGCTTGTCGGCAGGCAAAGTCATCATCGCCCGTTTGTTGCCTGACACTGCGTCGAACGAATGGGGCGACCAATTGTTCGCTACGCGGTACTCGTGTACGCAGTGCGATCTTGAATATTCAGAAATCCAACCGCGCACTTTCAATTTCAATAGTCCCCACGGTGCGTGTGAAACCTGTGAGGGATTGGGCGTCGTGGATGGAACGAATTCGAATTCTGCCACTGACCCCGCAGGCGAATTCGAGGACGGAACGGAGATCGACAACGAATCCGATTTCAACGCCGAAACAGTCTGTTCTGCTTGCAATGGCAGTCGCATCAATCAGACGGCTCGTTCGGTTTTTTTCGGCGAAAAACATCTTGGTCAGATTATCGATCTATCGATCAATGAAGCCATTGCGTATCTGTCAGCGGTAAAGCTTGATCCGAACGCGCAACCGATCGCGGCTCCGATTCTTGCGACGATTCTGCATCGTTTGAAGTTTCTGGTGAAAGTCGGCGTGCCGTATTTAACGCTCGGACGGGCAACGGGCACGCTCAGTGGTGGCGAACATCAGCGCGTGAGATTAGCAACTTCAATCGGTTCCGGATTGACTAACGTGGGCTTCATTCTCGATGAACCATCGATTGGACTTCATCAACGAGATATCAACCGCTTGATTGAATCGTTTCTCGAGCTGAAGCGTGCGGGAAATTCGGTGATTTTGATTGAGCATGACGAATCAACGATGCGAATCGCGGATCAGATTATCGACGTCGGGCCCGCCGCCGGAGTTCATGGCGGCCAAATTGTGGCTCAAGGAACTCCAACTGACTTGATGGACAATTCGGCTAGCTTGACCGGCGACTATCTCGCCGGGCGGCGATCGATCGAAGCACCCGCTGTGCGTCGGCCCGTCGCGAGAACACTGACGCTTCAGGGCGCTTCTGGGCGGAACTTGAAAGCGGTTGATGTTGAGATTCCGCTCGATGTGTTGGTTTGTGTAACCGGCGTCAGTGGAAGTGGCAAAAGCACTTTGATCAACCAAACACTTGTGCCCGCTATCTTCACGCGCTTAGAACGAGCAACTCTGCCGCCTCAACCTTTTGTCGCCATCCACGGAGTCGAAGCCGTTGAACATCTGGTCGTCGTCGATCAGAAACCGATCGGCGAATCGGCGCGCGGTTGTCCAGCTACCGTGGTCGGGATTTTCGATGACATTCGCAAAATTTTTGCGGCCACCAAAAGAGCAAAGCAATTGGGGTTTAATGCGTCGCGTTTTAGCTTCAATGCAAAAACAGGTTGGTGTCCGGACTGCCGTGGGCGAGGCATGAATCGAGTCGAAATGAACTTTCTGCCGGATGTTTTCGTCGAGTGTGAAACTTGTCGGGGCCGCCGATTCAATTTGCAGACGCTGACGGTGCAGTTTCATGATCGCTCGATTGCCGATGTGCTCGCCATGACGATCGAAGAAGCCCGGCGGTTCTTCGACGGATTTGAAAAAATCGCTCGCCCATTGCAGTCTTTACTGGACGTGGGATTGGGTTACCTGAAGCTCGGTCAACCGGCGATCACACTTTCTGGCGGAGAGACGCAGCGATTAAAATTGGCCACTGAATTGTCGAAGCAAAGTTTTGGGCATACTTTATACGTGTTGGACGAGCCAACAACCGGTTTGCATTTCGAAGATATTCGCATGTTGTTGATTGCACTCAATCAATTAGTCGACGCAGGCAATTCAATGATCTTGATCGAACACAATTTAGATGTGATTCGATCTGCGGACTGGGTGATTGATCTTGGGCCGGAAGGCGGTGCGGGTGGCGGTGAGATTTTGGCGGTTGGAACGCCAGAACATATCGCGAGGAATGAGCGTTCGTTTACGGGACGTTACTTGGGAACGCTGAGATGACAAAATTGCTGATTAGTGTTCGCGATGCGGAAGAAGCCGTCCTTGCGACCAAGTACGCCATCGATGTATTGGATGTGAAGAATCCGAACGCAGGTTCGTTGGGAGCAGTGGATGAGGCGACGTTGCAAAAAATCGTCAGCGAGGTTTCTGGTTCGATCGTCAAAAGTGTCGCGCTGGGCGAACTACGTGATTTTCAACCGACAATTTCAAGTGAGCTGCTTTCGCAATTTCAGCTAGTGAAAATCGGCTTGGCCGGCATGGCGAATGTCGCTGATTGGCAAACGGCTTGGCAAGCTTTTGCAAGCTCGCTGCCGTCCCAATGCCGACCGGTTTGTGTGGCTTATTTTGATGCAGATTTGGCACAAGCACCGCCACTGAACGAAGTCTTCAATTTAGCAAAAGCGAATCCGGGTTCTCCGATGCTGATCGACACCTTCGATAAATCGGGCGGAGGCCTAATTGAGCGACTTGGTGGAGACCAATTGCAAATGTTGGTTCGCGTAGCGCGAGATCGCGGAGTGAACGAACTTGCATTAGCCGGTTCGATATTGCTGGAACATTTACCGACGCTGTTGGAATGCAAGCCAGACTACATTGGAGTCCGAGGCGCGGTTTGCGCAAGCGGGCGCGAGAATTTGGACGCCGAACGACTTCGTGAGTTTTGGGAAGCTTGGCAGCATGCGAAAA
>JBGSKR010000425.1:0-18248 GCA_041741135.1 Mariniblastus sp. | reverse complement strand
ATTGCCATATCGGCAATGAAAACGGTAAGTGCAAAATTGGTGCGGCGAACCAAAGCCTAGGCAAACGCCGGCTCAGGTACCGCAATGCGGCGGCACCGCCGTAATGCCGATCTAAATGCTCAGAGGGGATCACATAGATCTGCGACATCAACTGTTCGTGCGACAAATTTGGAAATCGCTCCGCCACTTGTTCATCATGCAGCGACAGGAAAGCCAAGCGATCTTTTCCATCCCACCACTGAAGGTTGCGGACTTGTCGCGTGCAAAAAACGCACTGGCCGTCGTAAATAACGATATCGGCCCGCGGAAGATCGTGCGGCGAGGGCAGCGGCGAACTTGTAGGTTGTCTAGACAATGTAGAAATTTCCCGGGATAGCTTTACTACGACGGACGAAATGAACTTTCGTCATCGTTACCAGCAAAATGACCGTTCGCGAGTTAAGTCCATTCACGGCAAAAAGCAAAACATAGGTCCAAGCATCATTGAGCGGCCCGACAAACTCGAAAACCAAACGACTCGAGTTAACGCAGGGCGGCTGATCAAATCGTGAACACTTTCTTTACTTGTCAGTGGGCAAATTCTTAATGTCTTCGGGAAGCTCGGCATCGGAACTGCCAAATGCGCCTCGTCCGTTGCTCTCGATTCGATCACGCGCGTCATCCCATATTTCTTCAATATCGGCGCCCCACACGGCTTCCATTTGTTCTCGTGTGGCAGGGGCTTCAAGGGGGCGAAGCAATCGAAATCCCACGCCCAAACCCGGAGGGTCGGTGTACCACCAAGGACTTTTGGGGAAGTTCGGGTCTTCTGCTTTCCAATCTTCATCGTCGGAGCCAAGTCGAGCGGCACTACGGCAATCCTCCGCCTCTAGTTCCCATGAACCACCGCGGACGACGCGAGGATAAAGTTTCGTCGGTTTATTGAAAGCTGTTTCCGTGGTGGCTGAATCGCCGTCAATGTGCTGATAGCCCGCTTCGTCGTATTGATCGAGCACCCACTCCGCGACATTTCCATGCATATCATAAAGCCCCCAAGGATTGGGTTTTTTTGTTCCAACGGTATTACGTTCTTCGTTGGCATTGTCCGCAAACCAAGCATGATCTTCGAGTTCGTCAGGATCATCGCCGAAATAATAAGCGGTTGTCGTTCCCGCGCGACAAGCGTATTCCCATTCCGCTTCTGTCGGCAACCGGTAGAACGTTTCCGACATGAGGCCGAGCCATTTCGTATATTGTTTGGCCGCAAATTGTGTCATGGAAGATGCGGGCTGGTCGGGTTCTTCGCCAGCTTCGTAAGTGAAGCTGGGGTCGTACAATTCGGATGGGGCGGTAATTGCATCGACCATATCTTCCGGATCGACAACTCGAAGATTGTTTTGCTTAAACGACTTAAAGGCACTGTCCATCGCCATAAATTTTTTGTACTCAGCCCAAGTCACCTCATACTTGCCCATCCAAAATGGCTTCACGGTGACTTCAAACTGAGGGCCTTCGTCGTCGCGGCGGTCCTCTTCTGATTCGGGGCTGCCCATCATGAATTTTCCACCGGCGATCGGAACCATGTGGTATTCGATGTCCGTGCCGGGAATGGTTGTCGTGTAAGGCACCATGAACCGGCCGTTTGGAAGTTCAACAAACGGCATTTTGGCTGGTTTCACGGTAACAATACCAAGTGTGTTGCTACTAAATGCGCTCACCGAATTATTCGTGGGCGAAACAACTTCTTTTGTATCTGATGCTGGACCAGTGTTCTCTTGTTGGCTCGCTTCGGATTTGATGGCGTCCGAACGGGTGGAGTGGGTTTGGGGGGAATCGGAATTGCTTAGTGATTCTTGAGCTTGAGTGATACAAGCGACAAAACATAAACCGACCAAAAAAGCGAATGAAAATTTAAGCCAAGTATTCAAGATAAAACCTTTAAAAGTTGCTGTTGACCTGCATTCAAAAGATTGCGACATTTTATCAAGTGAAAACTGATGAACCAACCCAAAACATGAAAATCAAAGGATTCCGATGGCCGCAACTGATCAAAAAACGAGTTCACCTCAGAAAAATGTACAACCCCAGCAGCGTCCAATTTCCATCAACGAAGCCAATGCGGTGAGTTGTTATGCCAACTTCTGTCGTGTTACCGGTTCACCAGAAGAACTGATCATCGATTTCGGCTTGAATGCGCAGCCGATGAATGCCAATGATAAACCGGTTGATATTACGCAACGAATTGTGTTGAATTTTTTCACCGCGAAACGACTGTTGCATGCTTTGCATGTCTCGGTTCAACGGCACGAACAAGTCTTTGGGCCGATTGAAACAGACATCCAGAAGCGAGTCGTCTCTCAAGAGACTCCGAACAGCTGAACGAACAAGCAAAAATATAGTTGCAATCAGCCAAATTAATATTGACCATGTTTCAAATCGAAACGCTCAAGTCAGCGTTAGATTAATGACTAACGCTGACTTCATTCACACGCTTGTTGCCAAATGAATTCGGTTTGGAAACTTAGCTGAACAATTCCTTGATGACTTTTCCGCTATTGGCGATTTTCATCGGTCGGCCTGACTGACTGGTGAATGTCGTTTCGAGCGAGATGCCAAGTGAACGACAGACCGAGGCCATCAAGTCCTCGGAAGTGTAAGAATGTCCTTCCACTCGAGTGCCGTCTTCGTTCGTTTTTCCGACGGCAATTCCGGCATTCATTCCGGCACCACCGACAACGGTACTCCAGCTTCGAGCCCAGTGATCACGGCCAGCGTTGCCATTGATGTTTGGAGTGCGACTGAATTCACCCATCCAGATGACAGCCGTGTCATCGAGTCGGCCACGTTGGGCCAAGTCTTCGA
The DNA here is from genome assembly GCA_041741135.1 of Mariniblastus sp. GTDB lineage: Bacteria > Planctomycetota > Planctomycetia > Pirellulales > Pirellulaceae > Mariniblastus. The sequence goes on along the minus strand of JBGSKR010000425.1, from coordinate 15,407 downwards.
GCAGTGCGCTCATGCCGCGATCGAGTTCCGGCAGCTTTGTCTCAAGGGTTGGGAAAATGTTTGCGTGATTATCCCAGCCACCAAGATTGACTTCGACGAAGGGAACTCCCGCCTCAACCAGCCGGCGAGCCATCAAGCAGCCGCGACCGAAATTGTTTTTGCCGTAGCGTTCTTGGATGTCGTCGGGCTCTTGCATGACTTTGAAGGCTTTCATTTGCTCGCTGGTCATCAAAGATAACGTTTTTCCAATGACCTTGGCGTGCTCGGTGGCGGCCAGTCCACGATTGTCATCAATGAAGCCCGTCTCCATCAGTCGCAGAGCTTCCATTCGTTGTGCCAATCGATCTGGAGACAGGCCCATGTCAAGATTTTGAACTTGGCCATTGGAGCTCACGGAGAACGGAGCCCAAGTCATTCCAAGAAACCCAGGTCCTTCGCTGCCGCCACCAATGGCAACGAATGGAGGAATTTCAAGTTCAGGTCGGGTGTCAGCCAACTCATGAGCGATAACGGAACCATAACTCGGGTGCTTCACACTCGGATTAGGAACGTACCCGGTGTGCATGTAATATCTTCCCCGCATGTGATCAGCTTCGCGAGTACTCATGTTGCGAACGATGGAAACCTTATCCATGTTCTTGGCCATCATCGGCATGTGTTCGCAGATTTGAACATCTCCATTGGTGGAGATGGGACGGAACTGGCCACCTGTACTGGCGCCTGGCTTGAGATCCCAGATGTCCATCGTCGACGGGCCGCCACTCATCCACAACAAGATCGCGGCCTTTTGGTTTTTCTTTAAAGTTGTCGCGTTCGCTCTGAGTGTTTGCCCCATCGCGAGCGCACTACCTGCCAGCGCCGACGCTCCAGCCATGTGACGCATAAAGTGACGACGATTCATACCGGACGGAGTTCGATAATTCATGGTAGGTTCCTTTGAGGGGGCCGCGGACGTGTGGGTTGGGATCAGAAGTGACGCACGTAAATTGTATTCGGATTTTTCCAAGAAAAAAGCCATAAAAAGTTCTCGGCGATCAAGTCGCCCGCGATCAATGATTGAAGATAAACTCGTTGGTGTTAAGGATTACCCACCAAACATCTCGAAGCGCTTCTTTTTGATCCTTGGCGTGGGTCTGGAAAAGCACGCGAGCGATATCTTTTTCTTTGGAATTTGGCTGTCTGCTTAGTCCTGCCATGAAAAGATGGTCAATCTTTTTAGCATCGTTGAGGTTCGAATAAGCCAATCGATTGATCAAAGTGCCCTTACCTGTGCTGGTGGCGTTACGCACGAGGTCACCATTAAACATCATCAGGATTTGAGGAATGGTTCCATTAAAGTTCGTTGTTTCCTCACCCTCGTCATTGCCAAAAGCGGACGTAAACTGAGCCATCCAACGGGCTTTCTGGCTTTCTTGTTCTTGGTAACTGCCGGTCTTAGCGACCTCAGTGGCGACCAATAGTGATTCGTACAACTGTTCGGCTTCCATTTGACGAATGTAGAAGTGCGAGAATTTCGGAGACTCACCGAGCGTTGGATCGTCTTTCTCGTTGTAACTATTTCGCTGACTGGATAGACCATATGGGCGACTGAGAACGATCCATGTCATGAGTTGACGAAGATCGAAATTCGATTTTCGAAATTCCTCCGACAGATATTCCAATAACTCTGGATGCGAGGGAATGTTATGAGGGCCAAGATCATCGACGGGAGATGTAAATCCGTATCCCAAAAAATGCCCCCACATGCGATTGGCAATCGATCGAGTAAAGTAAGGCGAATTAATCATTAGCTCGGCTAATTTTTCGCGGCGATTGGAGACCTTTACGTAGCCGCTTTTGTCGATTTCCGTGCCATCAACGAATACCGGATAGGCGACACTGAGCAAGCCGTTTCGCAACTCGTAATAAAGTTCTGCGTTGTTTGGATCCTTGCTGCTCTCTCCAGCGAAATCTTGATCGAGCAACTGGGCGGGAGAACCCATCATATTGTCTGCCGCCATCATCTCGCTACGAAAGGCTTTGGCTTGGCGAAAAAATGCGTTCATCTCCCAGTATTTTTGCTGCTTCCAATCATTGAAGGGATGATTGTGGCACTGGGTACATTGAACTTGCAAGCCGAGAAAAATCTTCGTTGTTGCGGCAGTAGCCAACGCAGCATCTTCTTCATTGACTTTGTCGATCAAAAAATTTGTAGCGCCATTGAAATCTTTTGCGTTTGGAGTTGTCGAGCCAGTCGCTGTCACCAGTTCATAGACCATCTTGTCGTAAGGTTTTTCGCGGGCAAACGAATCTCGCAAATATTTTTGCATCCCGTCACGACTGATCATCGAGTTGTCTTCTGTACCGCCCGTGCGTCCGATCAACAAATTCGTCCAAGTCGTCGTCCAGTTGCGAGCAAACTCCTCGGTGTACGCGTCGTCGTAAAGCAGTTTGTCAACCAGATTTTTTTTCTTTTCTTCACTGCGATCAGCAAGGAAGTCGTTTAGTTCGTTGACACTAGGGATGCGACCGATCAAGTCTAAGAACACGCGGCGGCACCACTCACCTTCCGTCGCGTCTTTAGAGGGTCGAAGCTCATAGTCCGTCCAAACCTGCTCGATCATTTTATTGATCTGCTCAACTTGGTAGTTCAATCCCGTCGCTGGAGCTTCAGCGTCCGACGTTGAAGTGGTTGACGCAACTTTTATTTCGGTGGGAGTCTGTCCCATTAGTCCAGTTGAACCGACGATTGGCAACCCGAGTACTATGGCCACCAAGAGAAACAAAGGCATTGCTTTAACGTTTAACATTTACCTACCTGTGCTAAGAAAGACTTCCGAAGAAATCGCTGATCGATGATAGAATAACCAATGATCGTCCGAAACCAGCTCGCTTGCTCACCGAACCTGTGATTTTTTTAAAGGAGAAAGTCGAAAGGCTGCTGATCATCCTCACGACCAAGCCTCATGCTCGCCGCGTCTATTTTAGAAAAAGGCGACTATCCAAAACTTACCGCTTCACCGCTTCTAGCAAACTTCAAAGTATTCTACAGAATTTTCTCAAACATTAAAGCAAAATCTTTTTCGACACAAGCAAGATCTGGTCACGATCCAGATCATTCAAGTGTTTAAATATAGCACACGTGTTCGATTTTGCTTGTATCAAAAAAGTACAGGCTGGTGACCCAATTGAGCCACCAGCCTGCGAGAGAATGAAAAACTCATCATTGCGACCTAAGCTGCCCGCGAAATTGGGCAGCTTAGGCATTGCCTCGTCTCTTTTCCGCTTCAAAGTGCTTTACACTCTGAAGCGAACCACTTCCGAAGACTCTAAAATGCAATAGTTGTGCCAAACCGAAATTGCTGCTCCCGAATTCCAAACTAGCGAGCAATTACTTATGCTAATTGAAAATCTAATTCTCAAAACAGGATGACTCGATGTTTAACGTTTATCAGCCTTCGGGAGCCATTGGTTTCAAGACCCTCCCGCTAATTATTGCGGGTATCTTCCTGACCATCGTCTTGGCATTCGTTTATCAGTTTCTACTTGAGTGGATTCCGCTTATTTATGTGAACTTTCTGCTGACATTGGGAATGGGCATCGGTGTGGGGATGATTGGCAGCTTTGTCGTTAAATCCGGTCACTGTCGAAATTGGCTGATCGCAGGCCTAGTGGGCATGATTTTCTTTTTAAGCGGGCTGGGCGCCAAGTATTGGTTTCAATATCAACGGATGACTCAAGAGCTCGTTGGATTATGGACTGAGCAAATCGAGAGTGATCCAAACATTCCAGCCACCGAGAAAGAGTCCGAGTTGGACTTTAGGAAACAGAACTTCACATTTCTGATGCACATCGGTGTGCGAGTAAACCAAGGCTGGGTCGTGGGAAAAGGTAACGGCGCACCGCTTTCCGGAATTTTTGTGTACGTTATTTGGTTGATTGAAGCTGGAATTATTGGTTATTTCGCCGTGACCGCGCCAGTAGCCACCGCCAAAGAGCCCTACAGCGAAAAGATGATTGCTTGGGCCGATGAAGCCCAAGTTGTCATGACGCTCCCGATTACCGATCCAGAAATGGTTTCCAAAATTGAATCGGCTTCGTCTGTCGACGATTTACTGGAAATCCCAATTCCCATAAACGATCAGTCGACTCAGTTCGCGATTTATACCGTCAACAGTATTCCCGGCGAGGAATTCGAAGACGCTTATCTTTCTGTGGATTTAATAACCTACTCAGTAAACAAAAAAGGCGAACAAGAAACCAAAACAAGATCGCTTGTCGCTCACGCCGTAATGAGCGCTGATAAAAGAAAGCAGCTCATTGAAAATGCAGAATTGTTGCAAGAAGCGATAGCCGAATATCGAGCCAGCTTGTTGGAAGATGCGGCCAAGCTTGAATCCCATGATGAAAAGTCAGGGGATGCTTGAGGTCAACAAATGCATTTTACTTCTTGATTGGCCATGTTTGTACGCCGACGCGATCTGCCCAAGTCTGCCATTTACCAATTAGTTCAGCGAGTTTTTCGGGGCGCTTTTCCGCGAGGTCATTTTGCTCCGTGCGATCCGTTTCCATATCAAACAACTGCCACCTTCGAGACTGGCCGTGCTGGCGTTTTTCAAACTGAGAAACGATTTTCCATTTTCCATCGCGCAATGCCAGATTGCCGTGATGCTCAAACCCGATTGGTTTTTCTCGATTGACGGATGTTCCGCTTAACAGTGGAAGTAGGCTGATCCCTTCGGCTGGTTGGATCGCTTGATCGCGATAGGACGTCGGATAGGGGATGCCTGCGACTTCGAGAAAGGTGGGCATTACGTCGATCAAGTGAGCCGGTTCGTCTTTTACTGAGTTGTAATGTTCCCGTTTAATTCCATCTGGCCAATGCACGATGAGAGGGGAGCTGATGCCGCCCTCTAGTCCGTCATGTTTATACCCTCGAAACGGCGTGTTGGAGACATTCGCCCAGCCACCACCATACGCGATATAGGAATCCTCGGCACCTGGCATAACTTCGGGCCCTGTGCGTACAGGTCGCCCATCACGCGTCTGCATGGGAGGCCAAATTTTGGTTTGCAACTCATTGCGGTCGAGCGGCTGATAAGACTGATTCGCGATCTCGGCGGCATTTGACACTCGCCCAAAGCCTTCTGCACATCCTCCGTTGTCCTGAAGATAAACAATCAGCGTATTTTCAAATGCATTCTGTTTTTTGAGTTCGTTAACGATGTTGCCAATTCCCTGGTCCATGCGATCAACCATCGCTGCGTAGACTTCCATGCAACGAATGTCCCATTCTTTGTGTTCATTCTTTTCCCAGCTCGCTGCAGGCGGCGACATTGGCCAAGCTCGATCTAGGACTCCCAGTTCAATTGCGCGCCCGTAGCGGGCAGTACGAATCGGCTCAAATCCCTGGTCATAGGTTCCCTCGTATTTGGCAACTTCTTTCTCCGGTGCGTGCATCGGCCAATGCGCGGAGGTGTAAGCAACATACAAGAAAAAGGGTTTGTCACCTCCGGAAGCAAAATGATCTTTAAGAAACTTGACGGCGTTATCGTTGATGGCATCAGTGTAATAGAAGTCTTCCGGTTGATATTCCGGATCGTTCTCGGGTGTGATGTAAGTGTTGCCTCGACAAAGTGTGTAGGGATCATAAAAACTACCGGCGCCAATGATCGTCCCATAAAATTTGTCGAAACCGCGTTGAAGTGGCCAGTTGTGTTTTTGTCCATCCGGGGCAAGGTGTCTCGTCACATGCCACTTGCCAGACATGTAAGTGCGATAGCCACCGGTTTTTAAGGCTTCCGCCAGCGTCACGCAGCGGTTGTTGAGGTCGCCACGATAAGCATCGTGCCCGAGATCTTCGGTCATCAATCCAATCCCAGTCTGATGCGAATACAGGCCCGTTAACAAGGCTGCCCGAGTCGGACAGCATCTTGAGGTGTTGTAAAACTGCGAAAGTCGAACACCGTCTTTTGCCAGCGCATCAAGCACCGGTGTCTTGATTTCGCTGCCGTAGCATCCGATATCGCTGTAGCCCATGTCATCGGCCATAAGCAATATGATGTTGGGCTGCTGAGCGGTCGCCTCCGCTGGAAGTAAGCCGACTTGCAGCAAGAGGTAACCGAACAACAGCAAGACGTATGGCGGTTTCATTTTCAGACTCTCGTTATCTAACAACAGAAAAGAAACTATCAACTTTTCACTTCGAATATAAGCAAACTTTTTCGCGATTCCCCGTTTCGCAATGCTGGTTGTCCCTCACCCCCGAAGAGATCATGCTGCTTATTTGATTTGGGTTAGAAATTGGTGGGGTAATAAAATGAAGAAGGTCAGCCTGTTATCTTTTAACCCCATCATCTTTAAATCTATTTTCTAGGCGTCAATCTTTGGCAGGTCTAATAGTATTCGGCATTCTGCCAATTTATGAGGTCTTCAGAGCGGTACGATCTCCGAATGTTTTAGGGACTAGCGCGATTGCGGCTGATGTATTGTGGCCGACTTCTAAATCGCAGTTTCAAACTCGGCGAGCAAAGCTTCCAAGCCGCGTTTTCCATCTGCACCATCAACCACGACGTTAACACGAACTTCGCTGGTGTTGATCATTTCAACATTAATCTTCGCTTCGGCGAGCGCGCGGAACATGCCGATTGCAACGCCAGTGTGACTGCGAAGTCCCACGCCGGAAACGGACAATTTCGAAATGGCTTCTTTCGAGTCGACACTCTCGCAACCGATTTTTTCACCAATCTTTTTAGCAACGTCAACCGCCAACTTGAATTGACTTTGCGGAACCGAAAAGGTGATGTCGGCGATTGCTTCGCAAGAGTAGCTTTGCACGATCATGTCCACAAACAACCCCGCAGCAGCAATGTCCGTGAATACCTGAGCGGCGATTCCGGGCCGGTTTGGAATTTTTTCGAGAGTGATACGGGCCTGAGTGTCGTCGAGGGTGATGTCATCGATCATCAGCCCTTCCATGCCTTCGCCTTGCAACCGGTTCAGCACGTCGGCGGGATCAGTGTTGACGAATTCGCTGGACGAGGTGGCGGCGTCAGCGAAAGTATTGGTGGGAAGTTCCTTCGACAAGCGAGAGACGATTTTATCCAGTTCAAACTCGGCATGAACGGCGCGCAACGCATCGTTTGAGGACTCTCGCGCTACCAGTGCAGAGATTTTAATTTCGCTGGTAGTAATGATTTGCAAATTGACGTTGGCGTTGGCGAGCGACTGGAACATCCGATTGGCGACGCCCGTTTGTTTGGCCATCCCCATGCCGACGACCGAGATTTTCGAAACGTTATCGTCGGTTTTTCCGATTCGACCGCCAAGTTCGACCAGCGTTTTTTCGACGCTTTCGATCGCATCACGGGCTTCGCCCCGCGGAACCGTAAAACTAATCGTGGTCAGGCCCTTGGCGGACACGTTTTGCACAATCATATCGACCGTGATTTTCTTTTCCGCAATCGGGGCAAAAATCTTGTAAATGGTGCCAGGCACATCAGGGACATCGACGATCGAGATCAGCGATTCGTCTTTGGTGAGTGCGGCACCGCTGACGGGCAATTGTTCGGTAGATGCATTGGCGACGATCATAGAGCCAGGGACATCGCTGAGGCTGCTGCGAACATGAATCGGTACGTTGAATTTTTTCCCGAACTCGATGGAACGACTGTGCATCACACCTGCACCGAGGCTGGCAAGTTCCAACATTTCGTCGTAACAGACTTGTGGGATCATGCTGGCTTCAGGGAGGATGCGAGGGTCAGTCGTGTAGATGCCGTCGACATCGGTATAGATCTCGCACGAATCAGCTTGCAGCACCGCAGCCAACGCAACGGCAGTTGTGTCGCTGCCGCCGCGACCGAGAGTCGTGATGTTCAGCGAGTCGTCGATGCCTTGAAATCCAGCGGCGATGACGATGTTGCCTTCATCGAGAAGCTTTCTCATTCGCTCGGTCGAAATCGATTGAATTCTGGCTTTGGTGTGAGTGCTGTCGGTTTTGATGCCGATCTGTCCGCCAGTCAAGCTAACCGCTTTGTAGCCGAGAGCATGAACGGCCATCGCCATCAGCGCCACGCTGACTTGCTCTCCGGTTGACAACAGCATGTCCATCTCGCGAGCGGGCGGTCGCTCGTTAATTTGAGCCGCAAGTTCGATCAGAGTGTCTGTGTTTTTGCCCATCGCGCTAACGACCATGACGACTTGCGAACCTTGTTGATGAGCGCGAACAGCTTTACGAGCGGCGGCCAAGATCTTTTCGCTGTTTGCGACACTGGTACCACCAAATTTTTGAACGACGAGCGGCATGTTTTTTATTCCGGTTTTTAGACAGTTTCAGGACAGGAAGAATAACGGTTTCTTGCGGTTTTTTGGAGTGGGGGGACGAGCTACTCAGGTCTCGTTGATTCAAGGGCAATTTGTTATCCTATTCACGAATTCGTAGATTAATTACCACGGAAGCTAAACCTGATGACTAAAATTTTCGAAGACTTGCAATGGCGCGGTTTGATTCACCAAACCACCGCTGATGGAGAATTGCCCGCCTGGTTGGCGGGCAAAAGTCGGACGGTCTATTGTGGCTTCGACCCAACAGCAGACAGCTTGCACGTTGGTAGTTTATTGCCGCTGATGTTATTGCGACGCTTTCAAAAGGCAGGGCATCGACCGATTGCGCTGGTCGGTGGAGCGACGGGCATGATTGGCGATCCCACGGGAAAAAGCGCTGAACGGAATCTCCTTTCTCGGGAACAGCTTTCTGCGAATCTGGCTGGCATCGAAACTCAAATGCGGCTGTTGTTGGATTTCGATAGTGCTGACTCAGCGGCGATCTTGGTGAACAACAATGACTGGATGAGCCAGTTTAGCTACATCGATTTTCTACGCGACGTTGGCAAGAATTTTCCGGTAAACGTGATGCTGGGAAAAGACTCCGTCAAAAGCCGCCTCGGTAGCGACGCCGGATTGAGCTACACCGAGTTCAGTTACATGTTATTGCAAGCCTACGATTTCGTGCACTTGAATCGCGAGTTCGGTTGCGAGTTGCAGATTGGCGGTAGCGATCAATGGGGCAACGTTACTGCTGGCATTGACCTCGGGCGCCGCATGATCGGTGCGCAACTGTTCGGAATGACTTGTCCGTTGCTGACCAAGTCCGATGGTACGAAGATGGGCAAAACGGAATCGGGCGCAATTTGGTTGTCCGCTGATCGCACCAGTCCCTACGCGTTCTACCAATACTGGTACAATGTGGCCGACGAGGACGCCGGAAAGTGTCTGCGATTTTTGACCGAACTATCTCGCGAAGAAATTGGCGCCCTGGATCAAGCCCGCATCGATGCTCCGCAAGAGCGCGCCAGCCAGATTCGATTGGCAGAGGAATTGACTCGATTGATTCACGGTGAAGAAGGGCTGAAGAAAGCCGAACAAGCACGGCAAGTCTTGTTCGGTGCCGAAATTGAGAACCTCTCGGATGCCGACCTCAGCCAGATTTTTGCGGAAGTGCCGAGTCAAAATGCAGAACGCTCTCGATTGAGCGGCGAAGGATTAGGCGTGATCGATGCGTTTGTGATGGCTGGTCTGGCCGACAGTAAAGGTCAAGCCCGACGCAGTATCGAGCAGGGTGGCGCTTACGTCAATAACCGGCGTGTGACTGATGTGGGTACGACATTGAAAATCAGCGACCTCGCCAGTGAAACGACAATGGTTCTTCGCAGCGGAAAAAAGAATTACGGATTACTGCGTTTTCACTGAGTAATGGCGCACCCTAATCTGATTTCGCTACGATTGCCACCGCGTCGTTCATACAGTTTGACGACGGCAGCGAGCAAGAGTTATGGCTTTAGCGTGCTAACGTCAGCCGTTTTCGGATTCAGTTCGCCAGAATCAGCTTGATCCTCGGGAGCGACGATGTTCACCACGGCTTTCGTTTTGCCTGCTGGTTCGGTGCTTGAGTTAATGTAGAAACTCAGTTCACTGATGTGTTGGCCCGGTGTATCTTCGCCGACGTAAATCACCTCAACAAAGTGAACCTTCTTTTCGTCCTTGGCGGCTTTCACGCGGAAGTGAGTGCTGTGGCTGGTCACGTCGGTAATCGTAAACGGCTTGCTGGATTTTAAAACGACGCGTTTTGTGACTTCTTCACCCGGCTTAACCGATCCCATCGCAATCATGTCGGGAACTTGAAGTTCGGAAACGACCTTCGCACTAAACTTTAGTGGAATCTCTCGCCGCATGTTGTTTTCTTGCACGATGACATACAACTCGCCTTGAGAAAATCCGGATGGAACGGATTCACGCAATTGAGTGGTCATGGTGTAGGTCACCAAGTTGGCCGCGCGCGATGTTTCTTTTAGCCGAACTTTGATGTGTGGAAAAGTGCTCTTCACATCGACGATTTGGAAATTGCCACCCGAGTTGGTGAGCTTGATTTCCTTTTCCGGCAAACTGCTTTCCGAGACGGAACCGAAATCGATCGTTTCAGGAGTGAAGACCAAGCCACGAACAATATTACCTCGAACGGTTAGCTGAACTTCACCGACAAAGGGTTTGGTGATTAGTACGCGCACGCTGGCTTGTTTGTATCCATCGAAAGCGGGACTGTTGAATCGGCAGATGACTTCGCCTTTTTCCCATTTCTTGACCACGTTCTTAGATAGCGACGCCGACGTGCATCCGCAACTCGAAATCACCTGAGCAACATGAATGTCTTCTTCGTAGAGGTTTTGGAATTCGAAACGAAACTCAGGAACCTCGCCCTTAGGAACATTTCCAAAGTTATGCTCCGTTTCCTTGAACATTTTGGTGGCCCATTCCTGTCCAACTGCAGACGAGGAAGTGGCTGGGGAGAGGAGCGACGTTGCCATCAAGAGTCCAAGAACGACTACCGTTTTTGAGATCATGTCCGTTTTCATGTCAAGCTTCTATAAAAATCATTGCTTTCAAACCAGCTCCCATGTTACGTCTTGCCTGCTGAAATGGCTAGAACGGGAGCACCCAAGAATGCGCCATGAAACTGCGTCTCAGCGGCGAAAAATTGCGATTTTCCACAAAAAAACGGAATTCCGATGTAGCCACGACTGTCTGTTCAGTTCTGGCAAGATGTATCTATTGTTAGGGAGATCGCTGGCTGGAAACTTCTCAATCGAACTTCTCGGGAACGAGGTCGAGAATTTCCAGCAAGACTTGATCCGAAGTGACCCCCTCGGCTTGGGCCTCGAAATTGAGAATGACTCGATGACGCATCGCCGGCAAGTAGACGCGGCGGATATCTTCGAAGCTGACATTGAAGCGTCCTTCGAGCAACGCACGAACCTTTGCCGCCAGCGCCATCGTTTGGGCTCCTCGTGGACTAGCTCCCCAGCGCAAATACTGGTTGGTGACCTTCGTCGCAAACGGTCCGTCTGGATGCGTGGCCAAATTTAGTCGCACAATATAGTCACGCAAGTGATCCGCCAAGATCACCTCGCGAATCAGGTCTTGCCATTGAAGGATTTCGCGACCATCCATGACTGTATCGACGTTCGCCTTGATTCCCTTTGTGGTGCGATCAAGGATTGTCGAAAGTTGTTCGCGATTCGAGTATCCCACATTCAGCTTAAACAAGAATCGATCCAGTTGAGCTTCAGGCAACGGGTAAGTTCCTTCCTGCTCGATCGGGTTTTGCGTGGCAAGTACGAAAAAAGGTTTGTCTAAAACATAGCGATGACCGGACGCGGTGACGGTTCCTTCCTGCATGGTTTCCAGCATGGCAGATTGCGTTTTGGGTGTAGCGCGATTGATTTCATCGGCGAGGCAAATCTGAGTGAAGATCGGTCCTTTTTGAAATTGAAACTCTCGTCTACCGTCGGGCATTTCGACTACCATGTTGGTTCCGAGAATGTCGGCTGGCATCAAGTCGCGTGTGAACTGAATCCTGTTTGATTGGAGATTCAATGCTCGCGAAAGCGTGGAGACGAGCAGAGTTTTCCCCAATCCGGGAGCGCCTTCGAGCAAGCAATGTCCGCCGATCATCAGGCAGGTCAACACACCATGAACGATTTCGTCATGGCCCACGATGACTTTTCCAATTTCGTCTTTAACGGTTTGGTATCGGCCGCGAAATTTCTCGGCCCTTTCATGGAAGTTACGTTCGTCGCTCATGAGAGGGCTTCTCCACGATGTGGTTGAAAGACGGTAGTTTTGGGATCAGTCTGCGAACTATAAATCTGACAGGCTTCGTCGTAGAGAATTTGTTGAGCGCGAAACATGCCTTTCTTTCTTTTGCGAGTCACGGGTGTGTAACTGCCGTCCGCCCCGAGTTCCATCGCGCTGACGTTGTCATCAAAATAGGTTCTTAAGATGCGGGTCAAGCGTGATTTGCAGTCGGGATCTTGCACGGGAACCAATAGCTCAACACGTCGGTCCAAGTTTCGGCCCATCCAGTCAGCACTGGAAATGAACAATCGCTCGTCACCACCATGTTGAAAATAGAAAATTCGAGAATGCTCGAGCAGCCGGTCGACGACACTGATGACCTGAATATTTTCGCTAAGGTCTTTTTGATTGGGAATCAAACAACAGATGCCACGCACATTCAAGCGGATTTTTACGCCTGCCGCGGAAGCGGCATAGAGGGCATCGATGATTTCTTGATCCACCAACGAATTAACTTTTGCGATGATTTGACCGCTTCCGTTGCGCAAGGCGTTTTCCGATTCGATCTGAATCATTTCCAGCAACGTCTCTCGCAAGTCAATGGGTGCGGCAGCGAGTTTATTCATCGGCTGGGGCACCGACAATCCGGTAATGGCGTTAAACAAATGGATGGCGTCAATTCCCATTTGCTCGTCGCATGTAAACAAGCTGATGTCGCTGTAGAGTCGCGCCGTCGACTCATTGTAGTTGCCCGTTCCAAAATGCATGTAACGGCGAATGCCCGTCGGTTCGCGTCGCACGACGATGCACAATTTCGCGTGAGTTTTCAGTCCTCGCACGCCGTAAATCACATCCACGCCCGCGTCTTCAAGGTGCCTGGCCCAATAGATGTTGCGAGCTTCGTCGAAGCGGGCTTTTAGTTCGACAATGGCCGTAACATGTTTCCCATTCTCTGCCGCGGTCTTGAGGGCTGCCACAATTTCGCTGTTATGGCTGGTGCGATACAAGGTTTGCTTGATCGCAATCACTTCCGGATCAACCGCCGCTGATTCGATAAAATGGACAACGGGATCGTAAGCCTGATAGGGATGATGCAGAAGGCGGTCGCCGGCGGCAATCGTGTCGAACACGTTTTTGTCGGGGTCGAAATCCGGGGAGCGTTGCGCGGGCCACGGTTCGTCTTTGAGTTCTTTAAATCCATGGATGCTGGCGAGCTCAAACAAATCGGTCAAAGCCAACGGTCCATGGATGGGATAAACGTCGGCATTGTCAGCGCCCACACTATCTTGCAGGAAAACCCTCATGGTTTCGCTGGCCTTTGCGGAAATAGTTAGCCGCACACAAGTGCTGGTTTTGCGGGCTTCGATCATTTCCTGCATTCCCAACAGCAAATCCGCACGGCCGTCTTCGTTCAAGAATACGTCGCCATTGCGGGTAATTCGCAGCGCCGTCCATTCCAAAATTTCTTGATTGGGCAGCATCTCTTCCAGAAATATTCCGACTACGTCTTCCAAGAACATGTAACGATAGCCGGATTCCGTGGGAACCGTCCAGATTCGCGATAACGAGCGGCCGAGAGGAATGAGCAAATATCGATCCGCGGGCTGGGCGGCGATATCATCCAACGACTCGGGCGGCTCGGAGGTGTTGGCCGTCATCACCACGTCTGGCCGATACTTCAGCCGTACGCAGATACAAAGTCGCGCTCCGCTCAGCATTGGGAAATCGTCTGCCGTTTCGATGGCCACGGGAGCCACGCAAGCCCAGGTTTCATCACGAAAACGCTGCCGCAAATATTCGTGTTGCGTCTCACTAAGGCTTTCCGGAGTAGCGCGGACAATTCCTTTCAAGGCTAACGCTGGCTCAAGCGAGTTAAGCAAGCAATCCGCCGTCACCTCGTTCATCGCCAACACTCGCTCGCGAATGGCAGCCAACTGCGCGCTGGCCGTGCGACCAGTAACATCCGTCTGTTCCGGGTTGGCTTGCGCGACCATCTTGAGTCCACCGACCCGAACCATAAAAAATTCGTCGAGATTGGACGCCACGATAGCCAGAAACTTGACACGTTCCAACAAGGGCGTGGAATCACGCAAGGCAAGGTTCAACACCCGCTGATTGAACTCTAACCAACTCAACTCGCGGTTGAAGTATTTGGATTCCGTTTCTTTCATGGCGACTGTTCCGCAATCGTGAGCACAATTTGTTTTCCAAAAATGTCTTCGTACAATTCCCCCGCCTGTGACAATTCCAAACTTTCAATTGAAATATCCGCTACGTCGGGAACGTGAAGATACAAACGATTAAGATCAAATCGGCACGTGAATGATTCAATTCGGCCATTGCGAGAGATGTCCAGTGCCTTCGCCACGCGTAGCATGGCGGCAAGCTTCGAGGTGGCAACGCGCTGCAGGCGATCGAGCTTCGCGTAGCCTTCGTGCAGCGGTTGCGGCGGGGCACCGCGGTGATAGCGGGCCACCAAGGCGATTAACTCCAGGTCGGCGGAGCCAATGCCAAAAAACTCTGAGTTCTGAATCAAGAACATCGAATGTTTGTGCCGCGATTTTGTGTTAATGAACGATCCGATATCGTGCAAGATCGCCGCCAACTGCAAAATCTTACGAAAACGGTCCGGCAGTTGGTGTAGTGATTGTGTTTGATCAAAGAGCGAACAAGCCAGTTTGGCAACGTGCAGCGCGTGCGATTCCGCAAAAGCGAATTTGCGACCGGTCTGAACAGCGGAACGAATGATTTGTTCTTGAATGGATTCCGACCAACCACGTCCTTGAGCCATCTCTTTCAGCAGACCATCACGAAGGCTGACGTTTGCCACCAACAAGTTTTTAATATTAAACTCGCGGGCAAAGGTCAGTTGGGTTAACAGCGCAGGACCAACCGATTGCGCATCAGGCAAGCTCATGTGAAATCGAGCGGCGAGGGAGTCGGGAGACTGATTTAGTATTTCATCAGTAAATTTTTTCAAGGCTTCCGTTTTTATTTTTTCGATCTCGTCGCCCACAGGTCGTTGATTGATTTCTTTGGCGGCAAAGCGAATATCGCCGCCCATCGCGACGAAGTTTTTTGGCAAACAGTTCGGACAATCGGATTTGATTTGTGAAATTGTTTGTAAAATCTGCGTTTCCATCAGCGAACGTGATTTGGCGAGTGGCGCATCAAGTCGGTCGAGAGCGTTTCTCAATCGCAGTGCGCCTAATCGATACGTACGAGAAAATGCTACGTTGGTTTTATCCAACAGAAGTACTTCCGAAGTGCCACCGCCGACCTCGGTTACCATCGTC
>JBGSKR010000424.1:0-3186 GCA_041741135.1 Mariniblastus sp. | reverse complement strand
ACAGTCACGAAACAACTTCCTGATTTTAGCGGTACGGCGCGAGCCGTCCGGTAAAACAGAAACCGGAGGGCTCGCGCACTCCCGCTTCCATCGAAATGCGGAACTTAATTTGGGACGATTCCTTAGAGGCTCAACGCCGGCGACGAAGCAGACCCAATAGTCCCAAACCACCAAGCAGTGACGCAGAGGGTTCTGGGATGGCGGTCAGCGAGAAGCTCTCAAGCGTGCCGCTAACGCCAGTGTTCGAGAGAGCGAAGCCGACAGAGTTAAAATCCATTGGATTAGTGACCGGTTCGGTGACACGAATCACAGTAAAGGTTGGATTGGCGGATGTCTTAGCCAGCATTTGCACGGTCCAAGTCGGAGCGGTAGTGTCAAGCACGATTCGCATATCAACTGTTCCGCCTGGATTGGCATTCACCAGCGGCCCCAACCAACTCGACGGGTTGTCGGTAGCCAAGCCTCGATAAGTCGAATTCGCAAGTGGGGCTGTGGCATTCCCCCGCACGAACATCCAAGCCGTTCCCCGAACGTTGCCGTTGCCTTGGAAAAAGCTATTGCTATGGCCGGTCGACGCATTTTGCCCATTCGCAAATCCGAAAGCCAACCAGTTAGCGTCGCCAGAAATACTCACCCGAGCATTAACTGTATAAACCAATCCAGCGGTAGGGATGAACGGTAGGGTAGCGCTTCCCGCCCCCCCTTGGAAAACACCGTTTTTGTCGAAGACACTTGCAGCCGTCCAACTTCCCGCTCCCATATCGACGGTGGTTGCATTTAGGTCGGAGGAGTCCCCAGAGAAGTTATGCGAGAATATTGTAATATCGGCACGGGCCAAGTCAGCCATGCAGAAGCCAAACACGAGGGAGAGAGATAACGCAACGAGCAGGAAGAATCGGCGCGGGAGAAGCGTTAAGTTTGACTTCATGGTTCATCTTCACCTTCGGGATTGTAATGCCGGTTGTTCGTAGTCAATCGATGAGAATGATCAGTTCGAAGAAACGGTAAAGTTACCCTAACGGATAGCGATGTCAACAAAAATTTTGTTTGAACGCAAAGAATTTGGCTTTCGAAATTTTTAACGGCCTCGCGCCCGGCCAAAAGGGTGGTTGATATACTTCTAATATGAAGAAATTCAAACAATCAACGAAGATTGCGCAGGCAATGGTCGCCAAAAATAACTTGTTGATGAAATGCTTTACTTGCCACGATACTCGCTAATTATCACGAATTGAACTCAGTCTTTTTTTCGTGGCAATTCGTGCGATTCGTGGCGAAACTCTGCCTTCATCTAAACTAAGTGCTCGGACAAGAATGTCCAAGCTACGGAAAAATGCTCGGACAAGAATGACCAAGCTACATTGAAATCCTACTTCAAAACGCCGTACATCAACCCAGCCATGCAGGCGGTCATACAGCACGCCAACATCCCGCCGAACATCGCGCGCAGACCCAACTGAGCCAGATCGCTGCGGCGCTCAGGAGCCAGCGGTCCAATTCCACCGATCTGAATTCCAATCGCTCCGAAATTTGAGAATCCACACAACGCATAAGTCAAAATGATTTCCGTGCGTTCCGAAAGTTCGCCTGCCGCCTTGAGTTTTCCAAAATCCAAATAAGCCACAAATTCATTGGCCACCATTTTTATACCCAACAAATTCCCCGCCGCCCCGCAATCTTTCGTCTCGATGCCCATGATCCAAGCCAGTGGATAAAACACGATCGCAAACAGGGCTGCCAAACTCCACTTACAATTAATGGTCGGCTCTCCATAAAAACGGTTGATAGCCCACTCGCACATTTCCCCCGCGCCAAACAACAGTGAATCCAACATGGCAATTAACGCTAAAAAAGCGATCAGCATCGCCGCGATATTAATTGCCAGTTTCATCCCATCGCTGGCTCCAATGGCGGCGGCTTCAATAACGTTGGTGGCTATTTTCTCATTGGCGGCGTCGGCATGAACCAGCTCGCCCGGTGTTTCAACTTCCGGTTGCAGAATCTTGGCGATCACCAGTGCCGCCGGTGCGGAAATAATCGACGCGGTCAACAAATGCCCAGCGCTGATTCCCTCCATCACAAACACTGCCATCAAACTACCGCTGATCGTCGAAAATCCACCGACCATTAATGCGTTCAACTCACTTCGCGTCATCCCCGCCACATAAGGCTTGACCACCAGCGGCGCCTCGGTATGCCCGACCAACACGTTAGCCGCCGCTGCGAGACTTTCGGCTCCCGAAGTTCCCAGCGTCTTCCGCATCACCCAAGCCATACCGCGAATCAAAACTTGCATGACACCCAAGTGATAAAGAATCGACATCAGCGCCGCAAAAAAAATCACGGTCGGCAAAATCTTAAAAGCAAATGTCTTGGCAACCACCATCGGATCGGTTGGATTGCCTTTGTCGATTCCGTTGGCGCGGAATACAAACTCAACCCCCTTCTCCACGTAAGAAGAAATCGCCGAGAAAAACGATTCAACGCCTGCGAAGAGAATGCCGTTCGGATAAGCTCCACCGAACGTCCAGTTTTGCGATTGAAACAAAACCGCCGCGAGCGCGAGTTGCAGCAGCAACCCAAAACCCACCAGCCGCCAATTCACTTTGAATCGATGCGAACTAAACAGCCAAGCGATTCCGACCATCACAAAAATTCCCAGTAGGCTGATTAGATTGAGATGGTTCATCGCAATTCTTTCAAAGTGAACGAGGTGGCGGTGTGAAGTGCCGAAAAGATCAGTGAGACTTGAAAAATTGATTCGTCGTGAGAATCAGCAACCCGATTCCCAACAGAATCGGTACCAGCGCTGTAATAAAAATAAAGACAATGCTGACCATCCACTGCTGATCGGCGTTTCCTTCTGCCATTGCTGTCAGCACATTGGTCCATAGATTGAAGGCTCCCCAAATCATCAGTCCGACTGCAACCAAGAGGCGAACGACGAAGTCAATGACGGATTGAAGACGATGTTTTGCTGGTTGAGGTTTGGGTGATTTCGGTTTCGGTGATTTCAATTTTTCTCGTTCCAAAGACTCACGAATATTCTATCGATGCAAAAACCGTTTTCACGGGTACGAACCCGTGGTCAAGAATTACCAACCAAATTAAAAGCCCCGGTAGGGGCGATAGCGATTAGCCCATGGCGTGAGCCATGGGAACCAATCCCCTCCGCGCCACAAGCCC